>CAZKIZ010000086.1:0-10421 GCA_964552935.1 uncultured Rhodohalobacter sp.
CTACCTCATGCTAATACCGATACCTACATTCGCAACCGGGTAGTCGGAAATAGTGTACGATGCTGAAAGAGCGATAAAACCGAGGCGAACTCTGAAACCAGCGAGGGCATGGATTGAGTTATCGCCGCTGATGGAGAGGTTGAATGGATCAACGATCCTGTCAATTGCTTTTGGCTGGGGGCTTGTGGCAGGGCTGTAATTCTCATTAGGGACCGTGACAGGATACGACCCTTTTGTAATTATATCCGTTGTTGAAGATTGAAAACCCACGCCGGCAAATAAGCTGATGATCGGAAGGTTTCTGCCAACCAACAGATTTGCGGTGAACCCTGAAGACTGCAGCTCAAACTGCTGACCATCCCATTCGCTTGCGTCGAAATCGTTGCGGATGTCGGCTCCGCTTTCGGGCTGCACATTCGTTTCAATATCAAAGTTAAACCGGGTATAGCCAACCTGAAGAGATATGTCTATTGGAAGGACAGTGCTTCCCGGAATCCACTGATTTAAACCGTGTTTTACGCCAAACCCGTAGAGGCTTACCTGTCCATCTACGTTAGCGGCTGTAACCGATGGAACAACTCTGAGAGAGACATCGGTGTCGGATATCAGCCCTACTGTTCCCTGGATCATCGGAGCCGGCACAAAAGGGAAGCCGGTTCCATTCGGAAGGTTAAATGAAAAAAGCTCTTCCTGCTGCTGGGTAATCGGGTTTTGATACATCCTTCCCAGTTGAGCACCGGTAACGTCGCCACCGGCGATTGTGGGAGTGATGCCGGATGTACTGAAGAGTTCAAGTTCCTGAAATTGGGGTTCCAGCAGAGCAACATCAAAAAATTCATCCCGGGCGGGTACAAATGCCAGGGCGGCGCTTACTTTTATATCAAAACCGAGAGTTCGGTAGGGACGGGCTGAATTGTTCCATCCTGTATTCAGATCGGCACCAAACCCATTTGTGTATGGCTTTAGATAATTTTCGAGCAGCAGATTTGAATCATTAATTCCCCCGCGCAGCAGTTCACCAACATCGTTTACCTGCGCCTTTGCGGGCGTGAATGCCAGCATTGAAAAGCTGAGTACAAGTATAATTTTTAGAAAATTTTTCATCAGGTCTTATCTATAATTTGAGTTCTCTTCCTTTATCGGTTATCCAGGAAAATAGTAAAGGGTAACGGCTGTTTATTTTCAGCTATCAAGCCCATCAAGCATATTCAGATACGATTCATACCGCCCGGCATCAATATCGCCCCGTTCAAACGCCTCAATTACACCGCATTTTGGTTCATGGCTGTGTGTACAGTTATTGAACCTGCAGTGGAGCCGTGGTTCGTGCATTTCCGGGAAGAAAATTGAGAGCTCATAGGGCTCAATATTCACCAGGCCAAACTCCTTAATACCGGGGGTGTCTACTAAAAAACTATCATCATCTATAGATAGCAGCCGGGCATAGGTTGTGGTGTGCTTTCCTTTTTCCGAATAGGAAGAGATATCTCCCACCGCCAGGTCCAGGGAGGGATCCAGGGCATTTATCAAACTTGTTTTTCCTACGCCCGAATGGCCGATGAATACGGATGTATTTCCTTCAAGCTGATCACGGAGCTCAGAAATGGACTCTTCATCCTCAATGGATGTTTGGAGCACAGGATAGCCAATTTCCTTATAGGTCTCTGTGATTGCCGCCAGTTCGTTACGGTCTTTAGGTCTGGCCAGGTCAATTTTGTTGATGATGATACCTGATGGAATTTCATACGCTTCGCAAGCGACCAAAAAGCGATCAATAAAACCTCTTTTTATTGCGGGCTGGCGAATCGATTGAACCACCCATGCCCGATCGATATTGGCTACAAGAATCTGCTCATCTTTATTACTTCGGGTAGATTTGCGCGGTACATAGTTTTTTCGATCGCGAATTGTATCAATCATGCCGCGTCCATCGTCGGCAACTGTAAAATCAACATTATCACCCACAGCCACCGGGTTGGTGACAGATGACTCTACAAGCCGAAATTTACCGGGTATTCGGCAATCAAAAATCTCGCCTTCCGAAGATACCTTATACCACTTACCTGTTGACTGTATGACTTTACCGGTTTTTTTCATAGAGTCAATAATACGGTATTTATGAACTATTTTTTTGATAAAACCCGGAACTGAACATCAACTCTGAAATCCGACGATAAAAATGGTCTGTTACTGAACATCTTTTAAAAAGGGGACTTTTGACGCGAATTTACTTAAAAGCGATGCGAGAGTACTCAAAATTGCAAGACCGCCGCTTATGGCCCCGATGTAGCGGTCAAGGATTTCCGGCGCTATAAGGCTAAGCCCCAAAATGGAAAGGAAAATAAATGTAAGCACCGCATTTCTGAGATGGGTAACATTTCCGTTCTCTTTTCTATCGAACTTAAAGAGCTTCAGCAGATGGCTGTTGGCTGCAGAAGAGGCGAAATTATTAAAACTTCTGCTGAACAATCCTATCTCTTCGTTTTGGTAGTCCATCCTGAATATTCCTTTATCCAGAAGTTCTGTGAGTACATCAAAATTTCTGTAGTTTACAAAGCCTTCGTTTGAGTAGTTATACACCATTTGTTTTTCCCTAAATGAAAGTTTATCCCATAAATTTTGATAGTAGGCCTTATTATGGCGCTGTATTGCCAACAGAAAGATCTCAAAATCTTTTAAGGTAAATGTGCTGTCCGCTGTTTCTGAAAATTCACGGCTAAGCAAAAGGGAGAGTTCTTCCTTGTGAGGTCCGTATTCAATTTCATTGCTTAAAATATTCATAAACTCGTTCTCTGAGTATCCCGCCGAAAGCTGCACTCTGTTTATCCCAAAGTATACCGGAAGCGTAATAGTGCTAAAACGGCTCATCGCTTCCAGCCATCTCATCATGCGATTTTCAAATCCTGTATCTTCAATTTCCGGTTTGTTATTGCGAAGCTCTCTTACTGATTTTGACCCGGTTAGTATGAGGCGCACGTTCTGCTGTTCGCACTTCAGCATAAACATTGTGAGCAGATCGGTATTTTCTGGCTTTTGAAGTGCATAATCGATGTTCAGCAACAGAAAGCCTGACTCATCGTTCATATTCGTAAAATCGGGTGATATAAACTCCCGGGGAAGCTCAGGGGCAGAGAGGTCCAGAATGGTGAGTTTGATTGATTCACCGAGCCTGTCAGTTAAAAAATCGACTCCTTTCTGGTTGTCAAGCGTTACAAGGTATGTTTTCTTGCTAATGGCGGAGATCCGGTCGGTTTTACTTTTGTAGTCCCAATATTCGGTGAGAAAAAGCCACCGGGCCAGTATTCGAACTGAAACATAGAGCAGGTAGCTAATCAATAGGAAAATCAACAGGTTGAACAGGTGTGCCGTGAACTCCTTTTCGTGATCATGATCGTGGTGATCATGCTGAAAAGCACTTAAAATGGTTGCGCGATCTGAGTAGATATACCGATCGATCACAGGGTATTCAATCCCGGTATAGTTTACCAGCCACTGCCTTCGCTGATATTCCATCTGGTTCAATAACACCTGCTGATAACCCCGCAGTTCATCATCCTTTTCGGACTGATGCAGTAATGTCGCAGGTGAACGATTCTGAACAGCCTGCTGCCAGATTACACTTTCATGGTGAAAAGCGGAATGGTGGATGATATATCCCGGCATTAAACCTACAACAAGAACCCACAGTGTAAATGAGAGCGCATAGATTGAATCCGTTCCTGCATTCTTTGTTGATTTGAGCTGCAGTTGAGATGAAAGCCATCCTTTTCTTTTAAACAGGATTATCAGAATAAATCCGGCTGTCTGAAGCAGAAACAGGTTCGTAACAAGCAGTGCCTTGCCGCCGCTTAATGTACCTGCGATATAGCTTAAGGAGAGGAAAATCAACACGGTAATCGAAATTAAAACAGGGACTTTCCAATACCTTCTCTTGTGTCTGTTTTCCAGAAACTTCGACAGCAGTACATACCTGTAGAGGCCAACTACACCAACGGTTTCACAAAAAAGGAAAACAATCAGCCAGAAATTGTGAAAATCAATTGTAAGGATATAGATGAAAAAGAGCAGGTGGAGAAATAGAATGGCAATAAGGAAGAGGTAGTGATTTCTCTTTTTCAAAGAGGGACGAAACCAGGAGTACGCAAACGTTTTCAGATTTAGGTAGTGGCTTGATTTTCCCGAAAGAAAGAAACTCGTAAAGATCAGAACAAATGTTAGCAACAGAATTAAATAGCCCAGCGAGGAGTATAAAAATATTGAATAACTGCGCATGTAACGCAAATTTTTATCCCGAAAGGTGAGCATCCACGCCGGTTTAATTTCGGCGTCATCACCAAAATCGAGACGATTCAGATGGGCGATATAGTTTTGACCTTCAAACGATACCGGAACCTGCAGAGAATCAACAAGAGTCGGATTATTTCTCATCAGGGCGTATACCTGATTCCACTGCCCGGGGCTGATGGCGCTTTTAATATTCGGGATATTGGTTTTGATGGATGGCGTTTGATAGTACACATCACCGGAACTGTCCATGATGAGGTACTTTAAACCGACCCTGTTAATATGTAATGTATCCGCTTCAAAAAAATGATCAAACCCAAACGTAACGGCCCTCACCACGCCATCACTGTTCTCCTGCTCCCCGCGGGTCATTCTCCTGCTTAGTACTCCTTCCTGAATGCCATCAGTGTATGAATAGTGAGAACCGAGCAGAAACTGATCTTCTACGGCGTTTCTGAAATAGTATCTGCCGGATAGATTCGGAATATTCATACGCTCTTCTTCTGAAAAATCGGTATCCATTCCGGCAATTCTGAACCTGTTTACAGATCCGTCAGCTCGTATTTCGAACAGCTCATTAAACTGTACATCAGGTAAGATATCTCCGTACTCAAAATAGGTGTGAAACAGCTCCGTATATCTGCCAAGAGCCGAACGATGCAGTTCACTTACGTCGTCAACCAGGTGGTTTAAAGTTTGCAGATGCTCTTTCTGAATCTCGTTTCGGCTCATGATGTAGGATAAAGAAAACCCAATAAATACGGCCAAAAGTACGATGGAGAGACCAATTTGGTAGACATGATTCCGCGAAAGGGTGTCACCGCGACCCATACCGATAACTCTCAGAATAGGGAAGGAGATTATGAGCAGCAGGAGCAGGGTAAAGAGAAGGTAGATACCTGTAAAACTGATCTGACGGCCGGCACGGCTAAACTTTTCCTGGCTGATGGCTCCGAACAGGTAGAGATCGAGCGTTCCGGCGGATGTGATGTCAGCGCTGTTTTGTTCAAGAGAGATCGGTATCCGAAATACCTGGTACTCCTTTGTTGATATGGCGATCTCCTCTTGAATCGCCCCCAGTTTTTCGGTCTCATCAAGATATTCGGGAGGAATGAAAACGACCGGAATTTCCGGACTGGAGATAAGAACCTTACCGTTTCGATCCGTGAAAAAGGTGAGATCAAAAAAATCACTCGGCGGCATCTGGTCTAGCAGAGTTTGAATCAGATTGCGAATGTCAGAATCGGTACTCTCTTCGAAATTATAAATTGAATCAGTCCGAACGGTTAAATTTTCCCAGCTGCTGAGAAGATTATCCCTGGTAAGGTCAAGGCTCCGAAAACTCTGCTCTTGGAGCAGATCGCGATTTTCGAGCACATTAAAGTACATATATCCGCTAAGTGCAAATATTGCAACGAAAAGGATGGCCCATATTCTATACCCTTCGATTTTCATTGAAAAGAATTAGTGACAGAAACCGAAAATATCTCATTGATTTATAGTTGCATAAAGCAATATTATTTTGAGAAAATCAAGGCTGTATAAAATAATTGTTTGATAATTGAATATTAAAATAGGTTTCTTTTGATGAAATCAGTTAAAAAAGAAGTAATACCGATTGCACAAACAAAAAAAGCCGAACCACAACGTGATTCGGCTTTTAATTTATTTGCGTGGAGGAGATCAATCCATTACGGCGATCTCTTTCCTTGCATCACTTTTGGAGTTAGATCCGTCAGCGCTGCTCTTATGGCTGTCAGGCACGTGGAAGAACTTTTTGGGATCTGTATCAGGTTCCTCTTCAAGTACGAGATCCAGCAGTGGATCCATACGTTCGAGGTACTCTACTTTCAGATCGCCCATAATGTCATCCTCAATTTCGGAGACATCTTTCTCATTCTTCTTCGGAAGAACCACTTTCTCGATTCCGGCGCGTTTGGCGGCCAAAACCTTCTCTTTAATTCCACCGACAGGCAGCACAAGCCCCCGAAGGGTGATCTCACCGGTCATGGCCAGCGTTCCTTTTACTTTACGCTGGGTAAAAATGGATGCTACGGCCGACAACAGGGATATACCGGCAGACGGACCATCTTTAGGTACAGCGCCCTGTGGCACGTGAATGTGGAGGTCCCAATATTTGAATGCCTCTTCAGGAATACCGAGCTCTTCGTAACGAGCACGCAGGTAGCTGATCGCCAGCATGGCAGACTCTTTCATGACGTCGCCAAGCTGTCCTGTTATGTGCAGCTTGCCCGTGCCGCGGCTTACGCTCGCCTCAATAAAGAGAATATCTCCGCCGTATTGAGTCCACGCGAGTCCGGTTGAAACGCCCGGCACAGTGGTTCGTTCTGCAGCATCGGAGAAAAACTTCCGCTTGCCGAGAATATCCTGTATGTCATTCACACCCACGCTCATTTTCTCGATCTCCTCACTTGCAATCTGGGCTGCCACGTTTCTGCATACCGAGCCGATCTGACGCTCCAGGTTTCGTACGCCCGATTCACGGGTATACTGTTCTATGATTCGTTCAATGGCCGCCTGCGAAATTTTAAACTGCTTTTTGTTCAGCCCGTTTTCCTCAACCTGCTTTGGGATGAGATACTTTTTGGCGATCTCAACTTTCTCTTCAAGCGTGTAGCCGCTAATGTTAATGATCTCCATACGATCGCGCAGCGGGGCCGGAATTGTATCCAGCGAGTTTGCCGTTGCGATAAACATTACTTTCGAAAGATCGTAGTCAAGCTCGAGGTAGTTGTCGATAAACGCGTTGTTCTGTTCCGGATCGAGAACTTCGAGCAGAGCAGATGTGGGATCTCCGCGAAAATCACTACCTACTTTATCAATCTCATCAAGCATCATTACCGGGTTACCTGTTCCCGCTTTTTTCATTGATCGCAGTATTCGTCCCGGCAATGCACCGATATACGTTCTTCTGTGTCCGCGAATCTCTGCTTCGTCGTGAATACCGCCCAGACTAAACCGCTCAAATTCCCGGTTCAGAGCCCGGGCAATGGACTTGCCGAGAGATGTTTTACCAACGCCGGGAGGGCCGTAAAAGCAGAGGATTGGCGCTTTCATATCTTTCTTTAACTTCAGCACGGCCAGATATTCTATAATTCTTTTCTTCACTTTCTCGAGGCCGTAGTGATCTTCATCCAGGATTTTCCGGGCACGCTTCAGGTCCAGTTTATCCTTGGATGTTTCGCCCCAGGGAAGGTCCAGAATCCATTCAACATAATTATGAATGATTCCGTAGTTGGGTGAAGAACTGGGCGTCATTTCGAGACGCTGGAGCTCTTTCTGGACCGTCTCTTTTGCATCATCAGTCAAGCCTTTCTTCTCGTTGAGGCGCTTCTGAAGAGATACGATATCTTGTTGTTCGCTATCTTCGCCAAGAGCTTCCTGGATCGCTTTCATCTGCTGACGGAGATAGAAATCACGCTGCTGGTCATCAATATCTGATTTTACTTTTGTGCGAATCTCTTCGCTCAAATTCAGGACCTGCAGTTCTTTATTGAGGTGCTCCATCACAGATTCGAGCCGGTCAGAGAACTTTCTCACCTCAAGAATTTCCTGCTTGGCAGTTAAGTCTACCTGCAGATTTGAGGAGATAAAATTCAGCAGAAAAGAGGGACTCGAAATATTGTTAATCGCAATAGACGCCTCAGAGGGGATATTGGGGGAGAGGTTCACAATTTTACTTGCGGTCTCTTTAATAGAGCGGATGGATGCATCCAGCTCAAGTCCGGAGAGATCCATCTCTTGTTTAAAAGCCTCTACTTCAGCCCTGAAGAAAGGTTTTTCCTGGGTGATTTTTTTTACCTCAAAAATGCTTTTTCCCTGAATTACAATACTCTTGCTGCCATCGGGCATTTTGATAAGTTTCAGAATCTGGGCAACTGTTCCCATTTTAAAAAGATCATCTTTTGATGGGTTCTCAACAGACTCATCTTTTTGGGCAACTACACCGATAATTTTATCATTTTCGTACGCCTCTTTAACAAGCTCGAGCGAACGGTCGCGCCCAACTGTGATGGGAACAACGACGCCGGGGAAAAGAACAGTATTTTTCAGAGGCAGCAGGGGAAGGTTATCCGGAATTTCTGATTCTGTAAGTCGCCTCTCCTCTTCTTCACTCATCAGGGGGATAGCTTGTTCAAAATCGTCGAAGCCATCATTTTGTTCGTCGAAGGAAGTTTCAATTTTAAATCGTGAGTCAAACATATATAATTTCTTTAGTATAATTTTTTATAGTGGTTGCAAACACAGAGCCAAAAAAATGGATGCCTCCATAACGTCATAAGTGGCTGGTGGGTTCTGCCAATTTGTGATTAATTAAAAATGAGCTGACAGTTGGGCAGAAACAGCTTCAGGGAATATAAAATTTTAGTGCCGCCACGGAAGCCGCAACCGGTTCAAGCGAGGGCCCGGCTGAAGTGCTTCTGAACTGGACAGCCGCATTCAAATCAAAATAGCGTGTTTCAATGCCGGCTCCAAAGCTATAATACCCCGGCAGATCTGTTGCCAGCCTGGTACCTGCACGGAGGGGCAGAAAGGAGAGAGGCCGGATCTCTGCACCAATGTAACTGGTAAGTTTTGTGGATTGAAAAGCATTTTCAGTCAATCCAAGCTGGAAATCTCCCATCACTTTTATTCTGTTTATCTGGAATAAAATTCCTGACTGCAGGGATGTAGGCAGCAAAGAGTGGTAATTATCTCTGTCTTGCGAACGGGCCGACTGAAGCGGATGTCCGCCATTTTCACTTAAAAAATGAAAATCCTGAAGCAGTGCCCCCGCATAAAATGTATCAGACAGCGGACCCGGATTCTGAACCCTTGAATCTGCTTCTTCCCACTCGGCTCTGAGTGGATCTTCAAAATAGTAAATCGCACCGAGATCTGTAACTGACAAGCTGAGCCTCAGAGACTTTTCGGTGGGTTCAACACCCCGGCGGATCAAGGATAGGTCATCTCCAAAAGTGAAAATGTAGGTGATGCCAAGGTCGATGGCGCCGCCAATACCGGTGGGAGAGGAGATCTCCGACAGACGGCTGATTCCTGCCTGATTTGCAAAGGGTTCATTTCCTGACAGTAACCGCTCGGCCGGTTCAGTAAATGCCCCTGTGCTTTCAAAGCTGTAAAAACTATCATTCCTCCATGGATCGTTACCTTCACGCGAATATGTGTTTGAGTACCGGGTAGAAAATGACGACCCTGAGACGACAACTTTTGGAGCAATTCCGATGATAAACCTGGAGATTCGGGGAAACAGTCCGCTAAGAAAGCTAAAGGATTCACTATACCCAAACGATAGTTCGTGAAGCGTTTGAAAGTCGTGATTCAGCGAGCGGTTAATCTGCTCAACCGAGCCGGATTCGGATATGAAATCCTGATAAAACCCTCGTCCGACAGTAAAACGGCTTCCCTGGCGTGTTCTTGCCGCGATAGCGTAACTGCGCTCTTCACTGAACCATTTTACGCCCAGCCAGTTGATTGTGGATGTAGAGGTAAACTGCCTGCTGGTCCGCCCGTTCGAGAAATGGCGTGAGAGCAGCGACTCTCTGTCTTCATGGCTGAGGGCAAACCTGGTGGCAGATGGAGTTTGCATCAGGCTGGTATAGGTGTCGAAACGGTCACCCCAGTCTGTAATCCTTAATGGCGTATCGATATAAGCGCCGCTTTCAGCAAATGAGAACTGAAGCCTGTAGTTTTTTTCCCGGAGCTGCAAATTAGCCGGGTTAATAAAAAGGGCCTCGTAATCGTTGATGTAAGATGTACCTCCTCCCCCCAATCCCATGCTTACGGGATTGTATGAAATCTGTGCCAGCCCCTTTAAAGGTAGCAGGCAAAATAACACAACGATGTAGAATGTGACCTGTTTTTTCAATGAAATCTGCTGAACTGCTTATTTGAGTGGCAGTTTGATAACTGGCTTGTGCACTAAATTGTTTCACAATTGTGAAAAAATGTCCGGGATTTTTTTAATAATCTGAGCAGTTTGACTCTTCCCTAAAGCATTAAATGGTTGTTGAATCTGCTCGCCGGTAGTGGTTTAATTATTTGAAATAAAATTTTTCATGCGATGGAAATCAATCCGGATGCTCTGCAGAGTAGTCAAAATTGGGGGTTGAGAAAAA
>CAZKIZ010000087.1:0-3496 GCA_964552935.1 uncultured Rhodohalobacter sp.
TCCATCGATATCCATTTCAAGCGTTGCACCAAGATCTACTCCCACAGAGGTTCCTTTAAATCCCGTGAAATCGCCGGCTGATGGTTCAATAAAATCCCCAATCTCAGGACTACCACCATTTTGCCTCTGGCTATTGTATTCGGCCAGCTGATCCGATATGTCACCTGCCGTTTCGAAGCTATAGCGGAAATTGTGGTTAATATGTGCATTCTGATTATTCGTTGCGCTTTGAATCTGCAGCGATGAGGTAAGGTTGAAACGTGAATAATTGACGCCCATCAATAATTTTGGTGCTACACCTACATGTAGTTTCACATTTTCTGCAAACCCGAAAAGTCTGTCTCGTTTCAGAACAGTTGTAGCAAAACCCAGAGAAACCTCATTATAAATCAGGAATTCCTGGTTCATATTTACAGCGCGGGATTCATTAAATACTTCCGAGTCAAGCCCTCTGAATATAAGATCGGCAAAGCCTCTTGAGTATCCGGAATTGCCTAAGACCCGAACACGTGCTGCACCGCTCACTGACCAGTTATCTCGCCGAAATGTCATTCCCAAAGGCACAATGCCAATATCTGCGTTAATGCTTCGCATTTCGGAGGAGTTAGATCCAAACCATTGATTCAACATCGCGTCGGCAACGGAGCCTTCAATAACCTGACCTGAGGTCAGATAGTCATTATACGTTGTGATGTTCAGAAGACTTCCTCCCGTATTTGTATAGATACCACCGGCAAGACCCACGGTGAACGCCGGCCTTTTGGAGTGATTTATCATGAGGTTAGCCGGGTTAATGAAATTGGCGTGATACAGATCCTGATATGCAGTTCCTCCACCACCCAGGCCAATGTTCTGAGCCGTTAAGTGCCTCGATTGAGCATTAGAGAAGTCAACATTCACAGTAAAAATAATGACTGACAATAATGCCGCCGTGGAAAGTAGTCGATTATATAAATTCATCTTTATCATAGTGTTGTTCAGTCAATTTTATTTCTGATCACAAATTTTCCGCTGACTGAAACACCTACGTCATCGGTTGTACGAATTCGAATTTCTTCATTGGCAGTAGTATTCAATCCAGCAATAAGTCGTACGTTTCGTGTTTGATTCATCTGCTCGAGCTGAGATCGGCTGAGGTGGATCGTTGTAAAATCTTCTGCAGGAGAGATAGAAAATCCGCCGTTCCCCACAGATGCGGCTTTAAACTCAATCGAAGTCTCATCTATCAGTGGTACAGCCGTGATTAATTCACCTTCAACTGATAGAAACTCAAGTTCCAGGTTGATCCCCAGCGGAATCGTATTTGTATACCGAATGGTTATTGAACCTTCGTCAAGAGTAGATTCATCGCCCGGCCCCGGAAGATCTTCGAGGTTTAATGCGGTAGTATCGGTGTATGACGCCCGATCGGCCCTTAATGCAAGAGGTATATTGACCGCTATAGTTGGATCAAAAACGACGGGATTTTGTATTGTGCCCTCGGCATTATCAGGGTTAATATTGGCTAGTCCGATAAACCGTATTGACGTTGGCAGCCTGTTCAAAAAATCCACAATCGTTGAGTTTGTTCTGTCGAATGTTGAGGCCAGGATCTCATCCGGAGAACTATTTGCTTCGATATTGAATTTAATCAGGTCTGAAGCCGCAATTTGTATACCATCCTTTTGGAGTTGTTGAATGGGATCGGCTTCCGTTACTTCAGTATCCGAACCGGGTTCTCCTCTTAAGAAAAATTGATTGCCGTTGGCATCTTCACCGAGAAATGCTCCTATGATGGTTGCATCAACTCCTACATTTGTTTCGTAGAGAATGCTCAGGCTGGCTCTTGTGAACTCGATTCCCTCAATCCGGCTCGATATGTCTTTTATACCATCGATCTCTATGATTTCAGCTTCAAGGTCGTTCATAATATCCACGCTGATCCCATCGGAAGCCACATCAGTATTCAATAGAACCTGTCTGTTTGCGATTACACCAAACACTTCGCTGACTAATAGATCATTCAATTCAACTTCTGCGGACACTCTGTCTGTCTCTACAATAGTTCTTGAATCTGATCCTGGAGAAGCCTGAGTATCTTCGGTTTGAGCAAAAATATTATATGAAACTATATTGTTCTCAGCATAGATACGCACATCGGTAAGGTCATGAGATCTGCTGACCGGCTGCGAGTTATTTCTTGGAATTTTCTGGTCTCCATCAAACCGAATGACCAGCGAATCGGCCTCACTGTAGGGAGGAGTTCGCAATCCTGGAAAAGAGATTTGAAGTACATCGATATCTACGTCGATGGTATTTACGATATTTTGAACGGACAGTGTACCTGATTGAAGCTCTACGTAGTGGCCGGGAGTGTTAAACAGGAACTCATCATCAGAAAAACCGGATGAACCTGAAGACCTGAATTCCTGTGACGAAATAATAGCTTCTACTGCCGATGCTACCAGGTTTTGACCGTTGATGTTTTTAATCAACATGCTCCCGGCATCATCCTGCATTGTTTGACCTTCCCATCGGATGGAAACGTTTACGTTAATATCGGAGAGTTCAACTTCAGGATCCGTTTCCGGATTTTCAACAATGGAGATTGATTCACTGCGGGTAGTAATGTGATTAAAATCTGCGATAACTATCTGCCCGACTGAATTATTTCCACTCATTATGTCGAGAGTTAACTCTTCAATATCAAAACCGAGTTCGTTTCTGAGAGTAATTTCTAATCCACCTTGCTTAATTTGTGCACTTACGAAAAAGTCGGTATCCAATTCAATATTAACCGGGAAGGGGGATTCTGCACCGGGTAACGGATCACCCTGGGAGAGCGTCGCAGGAAGGCCGGTTAAATCATCGAAAGTAGCCTCGCCCACATTTCCCTCTTCATCCTGTGATGAGAATGAACCAAGCTCAATCTCGCCAACCATGGTCTCAAACGAGGTTGCTGCAACATCTACTTCAGGCACTGCACCGTCTAAATCGCCAAATTCGAAGGTCTCCTCCTGGGAAATCGTGATGAAGTTATCACTGTCAATATCGAGCAGATCTTTGATATCGGCATTGGTTGTATCAATCAGCGCATTTCTGTCACCTAAAAATTGAAACGTACTCTCAGCAATGAGCGGAGTGTCAATCTTATTGGAGAGGGTAAAATCGGGGCTGCCGGGTGTTTCGCACTGAACAAAAGCGAGGATTGCGATTACCGGTAAGAGTAAGTAGACTTTTTTTGCCATTGTAGATGTAGTTGTTTAAATCTGAAAGCTTGCAGAATCTGATTTTGAGAAAAAACCGGTTCTGTATAGAAGATGTCTTATGTGTAGTTATATTATCGGCTCTTCGGGCTATTTGTTAATAGCTCAAACATTATAAATGCAGAGCTTGGACCATCTTTTTATAGAAGAGATTCGGTCAGGGGAAGGCAAAATTCAAGGCAGGATTCAGAGTAGATCAGCGATAAATGACAATGGATGGCAGAGCTCCGTAAGCTGAATGCGATTTATAA
>CAZKIZ010000087.1:3596-10361 GCA_964552935.1 uncultured Rhodohalobacter sp.
GAAAAAGGAGATACAGATTTCTGATGAATCTGTATGGTATGGAGAGTAGAGGTAAAATTAAATGTACAGAAACTCAGTTTGCATATAGAAGAAACAGGGCCGGTATTTTTTGCAGCTCAGGAGATGGACCGGTTTTCCACTCATAAATCGTCTTTGTTTTCAGAAATTGATCTTCAGACGTAAGGTTACATGCCAGGCAAAGTTTGGTAGAGGGTCGGCAGGTTTGAAGAATCTGATCAAATAAAACCGTATTTCGGTGCGGAGTCTCCATAAATATCTGAGTTCGTTTTTTATCTGCAGATTCTTTTTCCAGCTCTTTGACGGCTTGCTCCCTTGCACGCTCGTTGATCGGCAGATAACCGTGAAATGTAAACGACTGGCCGTTCAGACCGGAGCCCATCAGTGCTAAGAGAATAGAGGAGGGGCCAACAAGCGGTTCCACTTTAAAATTGTTCTGATGCGCAAGATGGACCAGTTTAGCTCCGGGATCGGCCACGGCAGGTGCACCCGCTTCTGACATGAGTCCTACATCACCTTCTTTAAGTAAACTAAGAAAGCTGAGGATTTCGTGATCGGGAGTTTTCTTATTTAACACCCTGAAGGTCTGTTTGTAATCGGGCGTCGGATGTTTAATCCACTGCAGGAAACTTTGTGTGGTCTGCATTTTTTCAACCACAAAGCAATTTAATGAGTGAATGATTGAAATGGTGTGTTCCGGCAGAACGAGATTCTCTTTACGCTTCGATATTGGTGTAGGAATCAGATAAAGGGTATTGGGTTCAGCCATTACAGTTCTTCTTTTTCTATATCCATGTGTTCAATTTCAATCTCTTCTTCACCATCCCGAATTCTTCGCAACGCAAAACGCGATGCAAATCCAGCAACTACGATCGTTGCAAGGAGTCCAAGTGAGGATACGGCCATGTTTACAGAAACCACGCTTCTCTGCAGTTCATAAGTGGGCAGCATAACAATCGGGCTAAACGACTGCTCACTGTAGCGCACGGGGATAAGCTCGGAATCCATAATTGCCTGGGCCATCTGTACCGGCAGGGCGAGCTGTTCCTGAATCTGCTCACCGGATCGTGTATCAAAGCGGAGTACAACGTAGCCATTCGTCTGTGCGGCAATCTGTTTTACATCAAAATCGATCACATCGGCAACATAACTCTCGCCGTTCGTGTAGGTATTACCGAGCCCGTTGTAGACCAGAAGCTGGTACGACCCCTGGAATAAAAAGTAGGCCGGAAGGAGCCAGACTAAAAAAACGAAATAGTATTTATTCATATCTGTAAAGTTAAGTCCTAATTTGTGATATCAGCAACCTGACCGTCCATCACCTGCTGCATCTGCAGAATCATTGCGGGGTCGAATATTAAGCGCTGTTGAAAATCCTGGTGCATGTGATTGCTGGACATGTGGAACCAAAAAGCGATCTGAATCCTGTCGAAAAAGACAGCCTGAACGGTTGTATCGCCGGTGTAGGCCGATGTACCGAAATCAATACCGTTCAGCAGCCCCATGCGATTATCGTAAATCGCCCCGTAGTCTGTAAAATCACGATTGATACCGGATTGCCTTTCAAGGGGCCATCGCAACCACTCTTTAACCATGGTACTGACTTGCTCGCTGATCAGTTCATCATTGTGAAGGTCGGTTAGCAAACGTACTATTTCCGAAGCCGTTGTTTTAGGAAAAAATTCCAGCCCGTCGCGCTCCTCCATAAATGTATTGCCTAAACGGTTGCTCTCTGCAAAGTTCAGAACATGTTCTCTGTATTCAGGGTCTGCTGCAAAGCGGGCAGACCGTTCAATGACGTCCGTCCTGAAATCCGTCTCACTTTTTGAGCGTTCACTTTCGTAAAGCTCAGCTGTCTCCATCTGCCTGATGCCGGGAGAAAGTGCCTGGTACAGCCCCGAAAATGGCAGGGGAAGCTGCGTCTGTTCCAGATTCAATCTGTCAGTGAGGTCATTCCATCCGTCTCGGCCAATATTCCACCAGAGATAATCTGACAGCGCGAGATCGTTAAATTCAGCCAGCAGCTGGAGAGCTCTTGAAAGCGGTATCTCTCCTTCGGAATTAATCCATCCGCGATTCGTTGCCGCCTGTCTGCTCTGTTCGTGCTCAGATGCGGCCACTCCGGGAACCCGGTACGTTGATACGGCATTCCAGTCGATGGGTTGACCTGCATCCATAATTCCTGATTCTATGGCATCTGCTGATGCGATAAGGATAAAGATATTGGCCGTAGTTCCCATGGGCCGCTGTATATCTGCTCCGTAGCTGATGGTGGAATCACCAGCGGCTGAAATTACGCTGCTTACCACTGAAACATGCTGCGGGTTGGCGGCAATATATTGTGATAAGCCGCGCAGTGAATAGGTCTCTTCCACCCACTCACTTCCCTCCACCATGGCTTCCCTGTTTTCATAAAAGGTGGTAAACGGTTTCCAGTTTAGAAAGAGTATAGCTCCGAAAATAATGAGAGCTGTAAAAAAGAAAGCGGCAAAAAATTTAAATGCTCTTGCCATAAATATTGTCAGGAGGTTTCAAAAAAGTTATTGGTTTGAATGAGGCGGTAGTAAAAACGATTCGGATCTCTAAAATACACAAATGCGTGGTATTCCTGCTGGGTTCGAGTAAATGAATCGTCCAGCGCCAAATCTTTGATTTCATTCCCCTCTATTAACATATATTTGTAGGCGTACGTGCCTGTTTTAATAAATCCGTTTGTTCTCCACCGATCCGTTTCCGGGTGATATTCAAGGGCATAATCAGACTGAACAGACCAGTTGTTAAAATCACCAACCAGATAGATGGTTGCATTTTCAGTGATGCGGTCATCGGGGTTAAACCTGAAGTGTACATTGGCATAGCGGGCTGAAAGCGCGGTTTCGGGTCGTGTTAGCTGAGAGCCCGGCACTCTCAGTCTTGAGGCTGAAAACCCCTGGACATCATCAAACAGGACAACCCTGGGCGGAATTTCAGCCGGTCTGTATTCCAGTATTTGTGATGCCTGCTGCGTCAGTTCCGTTAAATCTAAAAACTGGAATTCATAATCACCCACAAATGAATTTTCCTGACGCATCTCGAACAGCACTTCACCTTCTGTTGAAGTATCAAGTTCATTTGCTGAGCGGGCGCGCCCCCAAAACTGGTTTTGAACATAGTAGAATTGAAGATCAAACTGAGGCGTGGTAACGAAATCGGGGAGTTCAAAGATGCTTCTTGGCCTGTGAGAAATCCGGCCCTCAGCCCGCGGGGTTGTCCTGGTTTCTACCTGAGAGCGGATGGAGCCCTCATTTTCAGTTACAAAAAACGGCATAGAAAACATGAAATTTCCGGTATCAGCATCTTCAACCCGCAGCATGTAATTGCCGCTTACGAGAAAGGTGATGTCATCATTCGGGAAATCGTAGCTGTAGCGACGATAGGTCGGGCGGTTTGCCCTGCTCACATCACCAACAAGTATATTTAGATTGAACAAACCATCTTTGTAAAAATCTTCGGCCAGTCCCGACCGGCTCCAGTCGGGGTTGTGGTGCGTAAAAGATATCCGTAGCTGGCGGGAATCAAATTCCAGCAGATCAAAAGAGAGTCGAAGCTGCTGCGAGGAATTGAGTCGCATAATCGGGGCTGAATTGACGCTGCCAACCCGGTTCAGCAGCACGGAGTAGACCAGGTCGCTGGCATTAATTTGACCGGGAACCGTGAACTGGTTTTCAGGTGGAGTGAAATCCCCTGAGCGGGCTTCACTGTAACGGTTTCCGTTCTCTGATGTACCGCAGCCAGCCGCTGCGAAGAACAGAATCAGTATATAAGATATCTTAAAAATAAAATCGTCCTTCAAAAACAAAAGCAATGGGCCCTTCGAGTTTTATGGATGAATAGCTCTTACTCTTCTCTGAAAACGAAAATTCTACAAAAAGAGTACCTCCTTTAACATTTATTTTATACCGGTACTCACCTGATGATCCGTTTTGGAGATGGTGCCAGGCCAGGGCGGAGGCAATGGCTCCGGTTCCGCACGCCAGTGTAAGATTTTCAACGCCCCGTTCATAAGTCTGAAGCGAGAGCTGATCGGAATCTGTTCCTGAAATAAAATTTACGTTTGTCCCTTTCGGCATGAAATGATCGTGCTGGCGTAAAAGCCGACCGCTTTTTATAAGTTTTTTCTCTTTGCCAAGCTCAGCTTTTGGTACTGAACACACAATATGCTCTGTATTAGTATAGACATCCAGATACTCGGCGCCATCCAAAATGAGCTTTTTAACCGCAGTTTCAAGCGGAAAATCGATCGATACTGAGCCGTTATTTACTGTCGCTCTGTAGATTTTATTGTGAACCCGAAAACTGAAGGAGGATGGAGCGCCCAGGGTTACCGCAAATGAAGCGAAGCATCGTGCACCGTTTCCGCACATTCCGGCATCACTTCCATCGGGATTTTTATAAGTCATCACAAGATCAGCCTCTTTGGTGTCGTCGTAATTGAGCGCAATCACACCGTCGGAGCCAATTCCGAACTTCCGGTCGCTAAGTTTTGGCGTGATGGATTCAATCTTGTTGTCGGTAAGCTGAAGGCTTCTGTTGTCGAACAGCACAAAGTCATTTCCTGCACCGTGCATTTTCACAAAAGTGAGCGGATCATTTGTTGCCATAGTTAAGAGTCACTAAATGCAGGCAGGTGCTGCCAGGGTGTTTTGTTTGATATGAACGGTTCATTTCCACGCATCAGGTTTCCATACCTGAAAGCCAGGGAGGTAAAGATAAGTTTAAATTGCACATTTTGATAAAAAAGCTGCTTTAGTTTGTGCAGTTCCTCAATCATCAATTCCAGTTTTGCATCTTTTAATGATGTACAGAACTTCTCAATCACTTCAAGCTGATCAATATTGGTGAGCAGATCCCGGTTTTGCGTCTCCCGGTAGATCATAATATCGCGAAGCAGCAGCTCCAGCGTGTTGCTGAGAGCAATCTGACCCTCCAGGTTCAGCCTGGTCTGCCATCCCTCAACCAGAGGCACAAGCGAAGGGGCGTCCTGAGTGTAAGCATATCGCAGGAAATCAACGGTCTCCTCCCTGGTTTTTTGCAGCTCTTTCAGGTCCATATACCTGCAATAGGCGTAATTTCCGCCCGAAACCCGAGCCAGGAAATCAGCGTCTGCACGGCTGTAGTTGTCGTGATTCACAAGGCCGTCCGAAATCTCCTGACGTGTAAGCGGCGCCAGGCGAATTTGCTGGCATCTCGACATTATGGTTGGGAGCAGCTGATCGGTTTTATCGGCTGTGAGAATAAACATAACATTGCCAGCGGGTTCCTCCAGCAGCTTCAGGAAAGCATTTGCCGCCTCTTTTCGCATCGTATCTATACCGGTGATGACCATGATGGTTCTTCGCCCTTCATTTGGCTTGAGAACGGTTTTGGGGCGGATCTCATCACGGTAGTAATCGATAAAATAGAAGGCTCGCTTATTTTTTGAGCTCGAGTCGTTTTTGAGGTCGGGCCGGAGGCTGAAATCAACAATTTCATACGGGTCTTCAGAGAGCAGCTTCAGTCGTTCGTTCAGCTCTGTTGCTCCGGCTGACGTTGGCAGCGGAATAAACAGGTGAATATCGGGATGAGTGTACCAGCTCGATTTTCTGCTGATTGCGCTGCCTTTAAGATCGGTCAGGTGATCCACTCCGTTTATTGCTTCAGCCATAGCAAGGGCAAAGGCTGTCTTGCCGGCTCCCTGGGGCCCGGTAATCAAATAGGCGTGACTTAACCGTTCCGATTGAAAGATGCTCTCAACCTGTTCCAGTGCGTGAGTCTGACCCACAATCCGGCGATCGCCGAGCTTAATATGTTCATCAATAATTGGCATTAGTCCTCCCAGATAAAATCAAAAAGTATGGTTCCGGCACTGATCGTAACGCCGCAAAATCCAACAAGAGCAGCAAGATCGTTCAGTGATCCCCCGGTTGAGCCTTCAATTAAAGCGGTTTTGGTAACGGATGTTAATATAAGAAGCAGCGGCACAACAAGGGGGATACAAAGTACAGAAAACAGTGCACCGCGTCTGTCTGCCTGGGCAATCATCGCAGAAGTAAGGGTAGTGACTCCTGCCAAACCTGCCGCTCCGAATATCAGTACCGACACCAGGTAAGGCAAGCTTGCAATGGGCATTCCCATCATAATGATGTAAAAGAAAAAAGTGAACAGGTGAAGTATGAGCAGAAAAACAAAGTTATAAACCAGTTTACCGGCAAAAATTTCTGAGGGATTTGCGTGCAATTTGAGAAGATCCCACGTTTTTTTGTCTGCTTCGTGTACAAAAGAGCGCATCATTCCCGTCATCGCCGCAAAAAGTATGATGATCCATACCAGTCCGCTTTTTGGCGTTGGATCCATCTGGTCTGCGCGCAGTGTAAATAAGATTAAAAGCAGAGATGCACCCGTAAATGCCAGAAGTGTATTCATGGCATATCGTGTGCGAAGCTCAATGGCTACCTCTTTTCTGAATATTGATAGAGATGGCTTTATCATCTGTAAACGCTCATTTGTTGCATTCCATAAGGTAGGAAAAAAGTGAGGGGAGGTTGAAGAAGATTTTGACTTTATTTATTTCAATGGATTCGTAAAAAGAGCTGATCGCCGCAAACAAATAAACTGACATGCTGTGCGTTAACCCGGATCAATCACGAAAATAAGTTTATATCAGTATAAAGCTCTAACCTGCATTATTCACCAAGAAATTTGGTTGTGGATAAGGCGTCTCGGAAATGG
>CAZKIZ010000088.1:0-10328 GCA_964552935.1 uncultured Rhodohalobacter sp.
AAAGGTAATCAACAGTTATTATCAAATAATTTAAAAGAAAGAAATCTTAATTTATTTAGGTACCATTTCTTTGGAAAACAATTTTCTCAAAGCCTCTGTAAGAGAAAGAAGGGGAATGATTTTCTGAGTTTTGATGTGCCCCAAACTTAGTTCTGAAACATAACTGATCAATCCCCATAGCCCCCTTCTCCCACTGGGATTCCTGCGGGGAAAGGGGGACACTCCAGATTAAACTCAATATTGGACAAAAAGTTATGGTTTCCAGGTTGATACCTCGCGGGTTCTGCCCCGAGATCATTCATTAAGTCTCTGCCTAGTAGGCCCTGCCCGAGGCAGTTCATTTTTTATATAGAAGTTCGATGTAAACTTTGAATCAAATTCTTGATTCTAAACCATATTAAAATCATATTTCGCACCTTTCTAAACTGAACTTTATACATAACTGATGCAGTCTGAAAACCAACTTTACCAATCGATCCAATGGAAGGATGATCAGCTTACGATCATCGATCAAACCAAACTACCCGGAAAAGAAGAGTATATAGAACTGAAAACGGCAGAAGACGTTTGGGAGGCGATTCGGGCTTTGAAAGTTCGGGGAGCTCCTGCTATTGGAATTACAGGGGCATACGGACTGTATCTCGCTGTGCGTGGTGTTGAAACCGATCGCTTTGATGAGTTTATAAGTGAATCAAAAAAAGCTGCGGACTACCTGAACAGCTCCCGGCCCACTGCTGTGAATCTATCCTGGGCACTGAGTCATATCCTAAAAAAGCTGGACGAAAAAAAAGAATTGCCGGTCTCAGCGCTAAAAGATCTGATCCTTAAAACGGCTATTGAAATCCACGATGAAGACCGGCAGCTCTGCAGGCAGATTGGCGAACATGGTCAGGAGCTGATTCCGGACGGTGCACGAATTTTGACGCACTGCAATACGGGCGGCTTGGCAACAGGGCAGTATGGCACAGCGTTTTCGGTGATTTACCACGCGCATCAGCATGGAAAGGTTAAGCAGGTCTGGGTGGATGAGACACGCCCGCTTCTTCAGGGGGCACGGCTGACGACCTGGGAGCTGCAAAAAGCCGGGATCCCATTTTCACTGAATATCGATTCTGCAGCCGGCTTTTTGATGCAGCAAAACCTGGTTGACCTGGTGATTATTGGGGCTGACAGAATCACCGCCAACGGAGATGCGGCCAATAAAATCGGATCGTATAGTCTTTCGGTTCTTGCAAACGCGCACAACATTCCATTTTATGTTGCGGCTCCCTACTCCACCATAGATATGAACCTTGCCACCGGAGACCTGATTGAAATTGAGCAGAGAGAAGCTGCAGAAGTTACACAGGTCGGAAATTCTAAGACAGCTCCGGACGACATTGAGGTTTTCAATCCGGCATTTGATGTAACACCGCATCAAAATATTGCGGCTATCATTACCGAAAAAGGAATTATCTATCCTGATTTTGAGAAGAATCTGAGCCGGCAGTTTTTGAAGCCTGCATGAACCACGAACCGATATCACTTATACATAACATGATCATGTGGTACCGAATCAGGAATTAAATTGATATGCTGTAATGGGTTAGTTGTGAATATATAGTCCAAATGTATATGGTTCAGAATCGCTACGGAGCACAGTTATTTTCGCTATTCATCTTACTTTTTTCCTATTCTCTATCCGCTGATCTATTTGGTCAGGACCGCTCAGCTCTCAGAGTTGTGGTGATCTCAAATGACGATGGCACGCCCGTTATCGGGGCAACTGTTATGCTATTCGAAGATGAAACGGACACTGCAGAGATGATTCATGCCGGTGCATCCAACAGGGACGGATTTCACGAATTCGACAGGGTTCAGCCGGGAAGCTATCTGCTGGAAGTTCGCTATGTAGGCCATGAAACGGTAAGGGAGATGGTAGACATCAGCGAAGGGGACAGAAAGATCAAAAGAGTTTACCTGGACTACCTGCCTGCGGAGTTTGATGAGGTTATTGTTGAAGAGAGACGGGGAATATCTACAGGTGAAGTAGGCCTCAGGCGAATTTCTTCGACCGATATCGACAGAATACCGACACCCGGCGCCGGGGGTGATCTCTCCTCCTATATTCAGACACTGCCCGGAGTTGTAAGCGGTGGGGACCGGGGCGGAGAACTATTTATACGAGGCGGGACACCCTCGCAAAACCTGATCCTTGTCGACAATCTGCAAATCATCAAGCCGTTTCATATATCCAATCTCTACTCCGCTTTCCCCACAGATCTGATTCAAAATGTGGACATGTACGCCGGTGGGTTTGGCGCTGAATATTTGGGAGCCACCTCGGCAGTTCTAGATCTCTCACTAAGACCGGGCAGTATGCGCAATTCCAGGGGCAGCGCTTCAGTCAGTCCCCACCTGGTAGCCATGCAGTACGAAGGGCCTTTCAGGAGAGATAATCAATCTATCATTATGAGCGGCAGGTTTTCGACGATTGAGCAGACATCGCAGCGTATTACAGGAGAAGAGGTTCCGATTAATTTTTACGATTTCACAGCGAGATACACTCTTCTCGGGGATGATCTGACCTGCAGTTTCACCGGGATCAGGACCTACGACAGGGGGGAGATCAACCCGCTTAGAAATATTGACCTGACGTGGTCGAACACCGTGGCCGGCGGACGGTGTTTCGGTTTCGATGAGCGGTTCAACTACCCGCTGGATGTTACCATTGGCTATATGACCTACAAAAACACTCAGCAATCAAGGGATGTAACAGAAATGAGTTCTTCCATCAGAGATATCTTTTTCAGGGTGGATCATAAGGAAGAGTTATTGAGCCAGCCTTTTGATTACGGCTTCGGGGTAAAGTTCAGGTCGTTTGATACCGAACTCGCCGAGCGTTTTGCTGATTTCAGATCAATATCTGCGGACCGGGCTATTGTTCACGGTTACGTTTCACTTGAATTTAGTCCGCTGCCGGGAGTGCGAATTCAGCCCAGCCTTGGATCTCAAATGACGCTTGAAACAGTTCCAACGTTCGAGCCGAGGGTAAGAGCGGCCTACGGATGGGGCAGCCGAAACAGTAAAGAGCTGAGTTTTGCAGTGGGAATCTACAACCAGGTAATGGAGGGAATCACCGACGAACGGGACGCGGGAACAGTATTTACGGTATGGCGTCCAAATGAGATGAACGAACCGCTTCAGCAGGCTCTCCATACCATTCTTGGTTATCAGCACGAAATTGGGCCGTTCAGGCTGAATCTTGAAGGGTATACAAAAACTCACAGCAATATACCGGTGTCAAAATGGACTCCTCTTGCACGGGTAGAGATTGAAACGGCACTTGCCGATGGGTTTACCTACGGTTTTGATACGAGGCTGCAGTTCAACAGAAGATCATTCTACGGGTTTATTGGGTACGGATTTGCGGTTGTAGACTACGAAGCTGTATCGGGTGACCTTGGAGCCTGGGTTGAAAGTCCGGTATTCAGCTATCGGCCGGCACATGATCAGCGCCATAAACTAAATACAGTGCTCAGCTACAATTTTGCCGGCTTCAGGCTGAACACCGCGTGGGAGTTTGGAACAGGAATGCCATACACCAGTGTTTACGGGTTCGACCTTTCATTGCGTATCCCGGATCAAAACCCGATGACTCACCCCGGGCTGGCCCGCACACTTTTTTCAGAGCCATACGACAGGCGGCTGCCAACCTATCACCGGCTGGATGTTTCACTGGAGCACTCTTTTAACCTGTTTCCCGGGGTGCGTCTTGAAGTAGAGGTGGGGGCTATTAACATGTACGACAGGGAAAATATATTCTATTACGATCTGAATATACTTGAGCGGGTCGATCAAACTCCGCTGATGCCGTATATATCAGTCCAGGCTAAAATAAATTAATTCAAATAAAATGCTGAAGTTGTGATGAATAGTAATATGAAAAGATTGAGCTTCGGTTCCCGGTGGCTATTAATTTTGCTGATTTTACCCGCTTCGGGATTATTCGTTAACGGATGCGATAACAGTATTGAGCCGCTGGATGAAGAGAGAGGTATTTTCTCCATATACGGAGCCCTCGATATGAATTCGGATCTGAACTACATACGCGTTCGCGATTTAAACGTACCCATTCGCGACGGAGAGATCGTAGATTTTGAAGGGAGAGTAACACTGGAAAACCTGTCAACAGCCGAAACAGAAGAGCTCAGGGACAGACTTGTTGAATTTAGCGGTGTGTACGTATGGAATTTTGAATCTTCGATGCCGATTGAACCTGAAACAGCCTATCAGGTTGCCGCTGTAAGCCCGGAGGGCAGAAGAGTGACGGCTGAGGCAACAACTCCCAATTTTGCTGATGTTAATGTACTGAATGAGCTTCCGGACTGCACTACATCGGTAACTGTAAGGTTTGAGCCGCTGACTTCTGGGGAGATCAGGCCGGAATTTGGAATTGAATGGCTTGGACAGATCTTCTGGACTTCGTTCAGATCCGGACCGGCTTTAAAAAGCAAACCGGAAGAAGCACTTGAAATTCGCTTCACACCTCGCGAGCTAATCGAGAGCGCTCTTGATTTGAGAAAATGGTGCCATGAACTGCCGGGTAATACTGTATACGTCCGGTTCACCCATTTTGGCCCAGATTTTTTTGAAGATACAGTTTCCGATACGCTTCGGATTCCGGGCGGAGCAGGAAACTTCGGAGCTTACTATGAAGATTCCCACTCATTTAGAATTGATACCAGCAACGTTTGCTTTCCATTTTGTTAGGAAAGTAATCGTGGTTTTTCAATTTTTACCGGATCACATCAAGAACTTTGTCCGCCAACTGTTTGGCCTGTTTTTTTGTAGGCCCTTCGCTGTAGACTCGTACAATGGGTTCCGTATTGGATTTTCTGAAATGGACCCATCCCTCAGCAAAATCAATTTTCACACCATCGAGGGTGTTGATTTTTTCATCTTTAAAGGTGTCCGCAACTTTCTTCAGGAGTTCATCGGCATCCATTCCAAGGTCGGCGAGCTGAATTTTCTGCTTCATCATTTCGTAATTGGGCAGCGACTCCCGGTAGTCTGATGCTTTTAAATCGCGCTCAGCAAGAAGCTGAAGGATCATAGCGGTACCAACAAGCGCGTCTCTTCCGGCGTGCAGATCCGGGTTAATTACCCCTCCGTTTCCTTCTCCGCTGATGACGGCTCCCTTCTCCTGCATCACTTTAACGACGTTAATCTCGCCCACGGATGCGCGGTGGCAGGTATGCCCGTGCTTATCGGAGATATCATCAGCCGCACGGGATGATGAGAGATTAGTAGCGGTATCTCCGGGTTTTTTCTCCAGCATAAAGTCGAAAGCTGCCACCTGCGTATACTCCTCCCCAAACAGGGCTCCGTTTTCATCAACCAGCGCCAGACGATCGGCGTCGGGGTCGGTAACAACGCCCAGGTCACAGCTGTTTTTATTTACGAACGCACAAATTTCTTCAAGGTGCTCCGGCAGTGGCTCCGGGTTGTGCGGAAAAATACCTGTCGGCTCGCAGTGCAGTTTGTGTACAGTAGCTCCAAGTGCTTCCAGCAGCTGGGGCAGCGCATAAGAACCTGCACCATTCACGGCATCTACCGCTACGGTAAAGTTTCGTTCTTTGATGACATCGGCTTTGATGTAGGGAAGTTTCAGAATCTCCTGGATGTGGTGGGTAATCAATTCCCGGTCTTCAATAATTCGGCCAATCTTATCGAAAGGCGCGTAATTAAACTCCCCTTTCTCTGCAATTTCGATCACCTTCTTTCCCTGGTCCGGATCGAGAAACTCACTCTTCTCATTCAGCATTTTTAATGCGTTCCACTGCTCTGGATTATGGCTCGCGGTTATGATCAGTCCGCCTTTTGCAGCATGCTTCAGTACACCCATCGCGACAGTAGGGGTAGGTACAATTCCAACTTTCACCACATCGCAGCCCACACTCTGAAGTGTTGCACAAACGATATCTTCGCAGATCTGCCCGGTTACCCGCGAATCTCTTCCAACCACAACCGTTCCGCCGCTGAGCCAGGTGCCGTAAGCGGCCGTAAAACGTACAATATTTTCCGGTGTGAGATGAGTGCCGAATATTCCGCGGATTCCGGATACTGAAATCATTAAAGCCATATGCTCAATTCCTGAAGTTGTCTGTTATTGATGTTCTGTTTTTCGAAAAGAGATGGGTTCTGACTGCAAAAAAATAACGCCAAACGAAATTTCGATTATCGATTATTAGCAGAAATATCACGCACACCCAAATATCTTATTCTCTGAATTAGCGAGAGATTAACAAGCCTGAAGCTGAAAACAAAATTTTGATTTTTTAATCACCACACCGTATTTGGGGCAAGCTTGCTTCACCATATCATAATTATTTCAAAAGCGCCCTATTTAACAAGCGTCATTCTCTGCAGCTGTTCTCCTGATTCGGTTTGCATTCTATAGATATAAACGCCACTTGAAAGGGCGGAGGCATCAAAATGAGTTGCGTGAGAGCCGGCCTCAAGAAATTGATCCAGAAGGCTGGCTACACGCCTTCCAAGCAGATCGTACACATCAATCTGAACATGGGCGGAGTGCGCAAGATCAAATGCTATTGTGGTGGCAGGATTAAACGGATTAGGATAATTTTGATGAAGGGTGTGTGCAGTAGGGAGTTCATCTGTATTTTCCGCTGAAACGGATTCACGCATCACACCCGTAAATGAAACGTTATTAAAACGCAGATTTCCGCTGCTTCCTATTCGAATCTCCTCATCGCCACCAAATCTTAACCTGACCCTGAAAATGGGGTTATCAAATGTCTCTTCAATTTCGTCGAATGAAACAGATATCAAGGTAAACTCATCAAACATATCGAATGAGGTAAACTCCAGCCCCGTCTGAGTCCATTCCCCGGTTTCGTCAGCAGAGTATTCCACAATCAGTTCTCTCTGACCAGAGCCGGTGCGCCTTACGGCAAACGAGAGATTAGGATCGATATAGCCGGTGGTGGGGAGTTCAAATGTTACAGAGCTCTCTTCACCATCCACAAGGGACGGATTCCGTACCCGGATACCGCGCATGTCTGACTCTTCAAACGGCCTGTTGCTGTTCCATTCCGGTCGGTAATTCAGGTCTGTGGGATCATTCACCCGGTCCATAATACCGGCAGTTCCCTCATCAGGCGGATAAGGGGAAATAGCGGGCTGATAGGTCAGGGATGGCGCAAATCCCTCTGCGGTTATATCAGGACTGATAAATGTGGGGGACACCGTATTTAGGGCGGTATTGTTTGAGATATCGTTCGTGAAAACCCAATAGGCAACCAGCTGGGGCTCGCCGGTTTCATCAGGCGCAGCTTCTTCGAAGTGAGGGGTGAGAGAGCGCTCACCAATCGTGAGAAAAGTAATTTTTGGACTGGTAATTTCTGATGAAGAGAGCCCTTCAATGTCACCAGACCAGTGAGTGAATGTGTACCCGGGGTCAGGGTTTGCTATGGCAGTAACGGGAATCTGTTCAAAATAGATTCCTCTCCAGCTGCCATTCTCAATTTCTACTCCGGGAGTTTTCCCGGTAAGGTGGAGTGTGTTGATTTGAACTGAGCCATTAACATTGTCCAGATTATCAAATCCAATTTTGCTGATTTCACCGGTTTCGAGATGGTTTCTCAGATGATTTCGGAGGTGTCCGGGTCGCTCATCCGCATAAGTGTACATGCGACTCACATTCCAGTTCCATCCCGACCTGCTAGACGGATACGTCCATCTGCTGATTTGTTCGTCGATTTCAGGCTCCAGTGGCGCTTTCAGGCTGTCAATCACAGAGGTTACGCGATCGGGGGTGAAAGCTGAATTCAGGTGATCTGATACGCGATTTATAAAATCATACCGGAACTGCTGATTCTGCATCAGGCTGAGAAAAATCAAATTAGGCCAGGGATCATTAAAAACCGGGCTATCTTCGGCCAATATCCACTCAACCATATCAAAATTAGCGAGAGTTGAGAACCCGAGAGAACGATCCGTATCATAGAGTAGCCACCGCCATCTGCCGTCAAGACCGTCTGGAGCATTGGGGTTGAAGTCAGTTCTGTATCGCCAAAAGTCGATATTGTTGTGCGGCCAGTCACTGTTGCCATAGTACACCTGGGCGCTATAATAGTCCAGGTAGTTATCCATATCCATATAGGTTTTTGCAATTTTCATCATTTCTGGATCAGAAAAATCGCTGTTCTCTATAAAATCGAGAAACTCCCTGTAATGATGATCATCGCCCTCTTTTACTTCAAACCTGCCGGTTAGCAGGTCAATGTTCTCCTCTTCGGCACCATAAACGCGTTCGAGGTAGTGTTTATCATACCGCTCCCTGAAGTTGTGAATACCCCAGTACTCCCCGTTCAGAAATAGTATAGCGGGTCGGTACTGCTGTGTGTCCAGATTTAAGTGGCGAACAAGCGATTGAGCAGTTGCGTCCATAAATAGTGTATTGTTCCAGTCATTACCGGAATTTCTCAGAATCAATCGTTTGTAGCGGCTATCCTTTTGCTCCGGAAAGATTGCGGTGTTGAAATATTGTTCGCCATAGTCGTTTCTGGCATACAGGCGCAGGCTTTTCTGCGGAAATCGGCGGGTCCAGCCGCCGTGGATCCTGGCGCCCGCATTTTGCGAGAGCGTGAGGCTGCCGTCAGTTTCAAAAAGTTCAATTGAAATATTGCGTTCCCATTCTCTGCCCCGCTGAGCATAGTTACCGCGAGCGCCGTTCTCCTCGTTTCCAAAGGTGCCGGCAACATATATCCCTTCATCATGACTAAAAAAACCGACGGAATCGGTGATTACTGAAACCACCGGCAGTGTGTAACGCCCGCTGCCTTCAGGATGGATGAAATAGGTGCCACCGGCCGGTTGACTTTTGATATAACCATCCTGAACGACAAGGGCCCGAACAACTGTTGCTTTTTGCACCTCACTACGTGGTTCACGCCATTGACCGGGCCCCTGGGTGTAGATATTAGTTGGGATGGTAGAAAACATGTTCGATTCACCTTCACGGCTCTCGATTGTAATCGGGGCACTGTAAACAAGCGAACTTTCATCAGGTTCTGAACCATCAAGCGTGTAGTAAATGGTTGAGTTTGGACTATCATGAACAAGGGAGAGTTCAAACGATTCGGTATAAAATCCCGGTTTAATAGCGAATTCAGGCGGTGAAAGTTGTCCCTGAAATCCTTCACTGCTGTTTTCAAAACCCGGTGTCGGTTCATTAAAAAAGTACCATTCCTGATGTTCACCCGGGAGCCGCCCAATCGAAATATCTGTAGGAATGGGAGTTGGGGTGAGGTGGTCTATTTGCACGCCATCCGGATCTGTAAGTATAATCTCTTCTCCGGCGGATGATATCGCAAAATTTGTATGAAGATATCCTGAAGGATCAGTTCGATTTTTGCCGGACGCCCATATCAGAAGAAAATTTCCGGGTGCCAGTGATATCTCAGGGAATTCCCAGCGAGTAGGATTTTCGTAGTCGTCTGAAATGAACCAACCCTGCAGTTCTGCAGTCTCAGTTCCGATATTGTGAAGCTCGATCCAGTCCTCGTAGTCACCATCTTCATCAGCAGCAGTAAAGCTATTGGAAGACATCACCTCATTGATGATAACCTCCTGTGCAAACGAGGCTGTGGAAATAAGGAGGATTGGTATCAGAAACACGAAAAATAGGGAATGATCGCTACTCATAGCTGATGAATTGAATGGTTATAAAAGCTTTGAAACAGATAAAAAGAATAGCTCATTTATCGTGAAAATTCCATAAAACATTCACCTGAATGGGTTTCCGTTGATTTAAATTATTGACAGACCAAATTAACGGAAGTTTTATTCAGAGAGAGTTGCACAAATACCTGCCAACATTCACATCGAATTCACACATTTTAGGTTCCTTTTAGGTATATTTGTCAGCTAACAACTATCACAAAACATTCTGCTTTGCAAGTTTGGAAGTATATCGTTGCTGTCTGGATGACTCTGGTTATTACAGCCGGCTTTTTAATTTCTATCCCACAAATTCCAATTCTGGAAGAGACAGCTCGTAATCTGTTTCTTCACGTACCCATGTGGTTTACCATGATGGTGGCGTTTGTTATGGCTTTCGTTTACAGCGTGCGCTATTTGAACAGTGAAGATTTACGATGGGACCGAAAAGCTGAAACGGCAACCGCAGTTGGATTGATGTTTGGGATATGCGGCCTCTTAACCGGCGCACTCTGGGCACGATTTACATGGGGAACATGGTGGACATTTGCTGAGCCCCGGATGAATTTGTCTGCACTAGCCATGCTTATTTTTGTGGCTTA
>CAZKIZ010000089.1:0-10326 GCA_964552935.1 uncultured Rhodohalobacter sp.
TTCCCCCTTCGTAAGACAACAGTAGGCGTATCCTGAAGTTCGATAAACGGTTCAATGTAAACGTCGTCAATATTGATTCGCCCGCCATCTACCTTGTTGACTCTAAATCTTACAGATCCACTCTCTTCAACTAAAATTTCATAGAGTTCAAGGTCGTCAGTCATCACTAACTCATCACCGATTTCTGACCAGCTGTTTCCGCTGTCCGTAGAGATGTATGCCTGAAGGATTCCACCGCCATCTCCGCTGAATGATGAATTTCCGGCAAGAAATTGAAATGTGGTTGCTCCATCAGGGAAGTCGAAATTCATCTGGAGGAATCCATTTCTAATTCGGACGGACTGATTGCCATTTTTCAAATCCCCGTTTCCATCGCTTCTTATCAGTGCGTCATCAAGAAACCAAATGCCGGATGACTGCTCAACCGTACCAGCAGCATAGCCGAGCTTTTGGTTTTGTTCAAAATCCTCAAACAGCTGTCCAAATGCGAGTGATGTGAGCGTAAAACTAAATATCGTAAGTAGTAGTAATCGTTTTATCATATTATGAGCTAATTTTTTGTAGATCGTGTGCTATGTTTTATACACCGAGTGATGTTTTCACCTGCGCATCGTATAAATTGCAGACCGGAAACATACGAAAATAAATGTCAAATGGTATGACTTCTGTGTAAACAGACTGCTGAGAAATACCGAAACTTCTCTTTTTCTTTTTACCTGTTGAGGGGATATATTCCACGCATAAATCGATCAGATGCCTGAATAGATATTTTATGATAAATGAGCCATGGTTTGTGCCTGCCAACGTCGGCTGGATTGAAGTAGTGTGCGGCGGCATGTTCAGCGGTAAGACCGAAGAGCTGATCCGGCGGGCGAAACGCGCGCACATTGCCGGTCAAAAAGTTGTAATTGTTAAACCCGCTGTGGATAACCGTTACAGCGAAACAGACATCGTATCTCACAACGAATCCGTACTTCCCGGTATCCAGGTGGACACGGCCGATCAGATCATCCTGCTCACCTCCTCCGCAAAAGTGGTTTGTATTGACGAGGCCCAGTTTTTTGATGACCGAATTATAGAGGTGGCCAATACACTTGCCAATGACGGCAAACGGGTGATCATAGCCGGCCTTGATATGGACTTTGAAGGCAAACCGTTTGAACCGATGCCCCAGCTTCTGGCCATCGCTGAATACGTTACAAAACTACACGCCATCTGCGCAGAAAGCGGCGTGATGGCAAATTACTCTCAGCGGATCATAGAGAGTGATGAAAAGGTTCTGGTCGGTGAAAAAGACGCGTATGAACCCCGGGCCCGCCACTGTTTCCGACCGCCGGCTGACAAAAAACGCGGCACTCCCCTCCCTCCGCTCAAAACTGCCGACTCAAACAACAACCCTGAACTGGATTAATATTATGGACATTATTCACGGCATTTTTGGAATGCTCGGTCTTATCGGAATTGCCTGGTTATTCAGCAATAACAAACGAAACGTAAACTGGAATCTCGTTTCGCGCGGATTAGCCCTGCAGGTGGGCCTTGGTATATTCATTATTAAAGGGAGTGAAATGGGAGCATTTTTTGCCCCCCTCGGCTGGCCAAAATGGATTTTTAGTCAAATCAGCTCCTTTTTTGTTCTGCTTCTGGGATACACCACAGAGGGCGCACAGTTTATATTCGGAGATCTGGCGCTGAGCCCGGGCATGGAGGGGAGCATGGGCTCCTTCTTTGCGTTCCAGGTTCTGCCAACCATAGTCTTTTTCGCCTCCATCACAACCATTCTCTACCACTACGGTATTCTTCAGAAAATTGTGGCGGTGATGGCAAAAGGGATGCGCAAGCTTATGGGGGTTTCCGGTGCCGAATCACTCTCGGTTACAGGTAATATTTTTGTAGGGCAGACGGAATCTCCGCTTCTGATTAAACCGTTTATTCAAGGGATGACGCGGTCTGAACTCCTGGCGGTAATGACCGGTGGTATGGCTACTATTGCGGGTGGAATAATGGCGGTTTACATTCAGATGCTGGGCGATACCTACGCCGTCGTGAATGAAGTAAGTATTGAATTTGCCCGCCAGATGTTTGCTGAACAACTGCTGGGAGCCAGCATTATGGCGGCTCCGGGGGCACTTGTCATCGCTAAAATTTTCTACCCGGAAGATAAAACTCCCGAAACCATGGGAGATATTGAAGCAAACATTGAACAGCAGGATGAAAACGGTATCGACGCGGCCGCTTCTGGCGCCACTGAAGGCCTGAAACTTGCGCTCAACGTTGGTGCAATGCTGCTGGCGTTTATTGCCATCATTGCGATGATCAACTCGTTTCTTGACTGGTTTGGTGAAGTCACGCTTCTTACGTCCATTATTCCGGGCAATGAATTTACCCTTGAAACGATCTTGGGCTGGATTTTTGCTCCCATCGCCCTGCTGATTGGGATACCGCTGGATGACGTGCTGGCTACCGGAAGCCTTATGGGGATCAAAATTGTATCCACTGAGTTTATCGCCTATCTTGGTCTGCTTGACCTTATAGAGCAGGGAGCAATTGAGCCAAAGACCATTGCAATGGCAACGTTTGCACTTTGTGGATTTGCTAATTTTGCATCCATTGCCATTCAGATTGGAGGAATCGGCGGACTGGCCCCCGGCAGAAAAGCAGAGCTGGCAGAATTTGGAATTAAAGCTGTCATAGCCGGTTCCATCGTAAACTTAATGAATGCTTCAATCGCCGGAATTTTATACTGATCTGAAATTCAGAAAATTTTGCGCAGGTTTGTTATTTTTTACAGCTATAATCAAATGCATATTTCTGCGTTTATCAGGCGAGCTGAATTCGTCGATAATCTCCTGAACAGTTTACCGGCGGTTTAACCAATCAGCCAACAAATTTAAGAATCAACTTTAACCTAACGTTTCGTACCCTATTATAATGTACCGAACTTTAACCGCTCTCATTTCAGCCGCATTTTTACTACTCTATGCCGGCTGTTCATCATTCTCCTCCACACAATCAGATAGTCCTCAAGTTAATCCTGAAAACGTTGTTGCCACGATTGGCAATAATCCGGTTATGATGGATGATCTTATTAATTACTATGAAAGGAACAATCTCGAGGAAGACTATTCGGAAGAGGACCTTCGGGAGTTCCTGCCCTTTTATGTAGACTACAAGTTAAAGCTCGCCTATGGTCGGGATAAAGGGATGATGGAAGATCCTGAGATTCTGTCCGAGTATGATAATTACTCCAAACAGGCTGCTTTCTCCTACTGGCTCGAAAACGATATAAAAAAGCAGCTTCTTGACGACTTTATATACAGGAACCGTTACGAAATGAAGTCTCAGCACGTTCTCATCCAGCTTGATGAGCGGAGCCCCGCACAGGAAGAAGAGCGCGTACTGGCACAAATTGAAGAGGCGCGTGAAAAATTCATTTCCGGTGAAATGTCCATGGAAGAGCTGGATGAAACGTATTCAAGCCGCATGCAGGGTCGCTCCGTTGGCGGCGATCTGCCCTGGTTTTCTGCCGGAACAACCGTAAAACCGTTTGAAGACGCGCTCTACTCACTCGCACCCGGCGAAATTTCAGAACCTGTGCGCACCCAGTTTGGATATCACCTGATCTACCTGGAAGAGAAACGCGAACGAATTCCGGACCGGCTTACCAGCCATATTTTCTTCAGGGAACCCCGGGGGAATAATTCACTTGAACAGCTATCGCAGCAAGCGTATGAAGCTCTCGAATCCGGTCGTCCATGGGACGAAGTTGTGAGGGAATTTAGCCAGGATGGTGCATCCGCAAATAGCGGCGGCGAAATCGGGTGGATTGGTTACGGTCAGCAGTTTACCGCTGAGTTCATCGGAGAAGTCATGGATGTTGATCCAACTCTTCCCTACTCCTCGCCCCTTCAAACCAACTACGGCTACCACATTTTAAAAATAGATTCAGTTCGCACATACAGGGATGAAGATCACCGAATAGCAGAACTCACACAACAATTTAACGATCTCCCCCGGAATGCGCCATCCCGCCAGCAGGTTCTGGAGCGGCTCGCCGACATCGGGGATCTCCAAATGAACTCAGAAACAACCGCTAAGCTCGATCCGCTGTTTGCGTCTGCCGACACAACGCTGGTAACAGATATGAATGTTGATGAAGCCGTTGCTTCAGAAGTTTTGATAACATTCGATAATCACCAGTACACTGTTGATGATTTTTTCAGCTGGCTGATCGATACTAATGATGAGCGGCGGGCCAATAATTACTCAAGTATGTGGCTCGATCTGTACGAAGAGTATCTGCTGGATTCCCGGGTGATTGAAATGACTCGTAATGAATTTGATACATTTGACAGAGAAATTGAAGGATTTTTAAATGGCCTGGTTGTTTTCCAGGTGAGCGATGAAAATATATGGAGCAGTGACACCGCAGATTCAACTGCTCTTAAAGAGTATTTTGAAGAAAACCGCGAACGCTATATGTTCGATCAAAGATACGATTACACGCTACTTGGTTCCCGATCAGACAGTACGCTGAACAGCGCACTGAACAGGCTGCATTCAGGTGAAAACCCAACTGAGTTTGTGGAAGAGTTCGAAGGACTGCTCGTTGTTCGAGACTCTGTTGCAACTCCGTCTGAAGAGATCATGTCTGCTCTTTCAGAACTTGAAGAGGGGCAGATATCTGAAGCATTTACGTACAGAAACCGAACATCACACGTAATTCTGAACCAAATCCTGGAACCGCGTGAAATGACTTTTGATGAGGCTTTTCATCGCGTAAGCAGCGACTATCAGCCAATGCGCGAGGAGTTATTTATGAACAGGCTCCGCAGTGAATATAATGTTCAAACCTATCCGGAACGGATTCGCTTAAACTAAACCGCTATGAATTATAGATATGTCCTGATTGCCGCTTTATCAGCCTGGTTTATTACCGGCTGTACCGACCTGCTGGAGAGCGATAACTCTGTTGTAATTGCCTCCGTTGGGAACGAGCAACTGACCATTGAAAAAGCCCTTAGCGAAATTCCTGCAATAGCACTGCGTCAGGACTCAATGCAGGCTATATCTTCATTTAAAAGCCAGTGGATCAATTCAAGAGTTTCAGAAAGAGAAGCGCGCAGACTTCAGCTTCACAACAGCAATGAGTTCAGGGAACGAGTTCAGCGCATGGAGCGCCAGATGCTCGAAGAAATGCTAAATGAGTTTGTGCTCGGTGAACACGAGGACGAACTGATGGTTTCAAGGGAGGAAGCCCAGAATTATTTCCAGGCAAACAGGGAAAAATTTGTGCTTGATGAGCGGTATGTACGCTTTCGCCATATAACTACAAACACCCGTACGGATGTCGATAATGCGCGCAGAGACATTATGCGCGGCGATGCCTGGGAGGATGTTGCTGAGAGGTACAGCGTAAATCCGCCACTTCAGATCAGGGAGTCCACACAGTTTTGGCCTTATTCTATGGCCGCTGCTGATATACCGCTCTTAAATCGTTATCTTGGTGTGATTGGGCTTTCTGAAATATCCCCGGTCCACCGGTTTCAGGGTCAATATCACTTTGTGCAGCTTCGGGAAGTTCGAAACGAAGGTGACAACCCGGATTTTGAGTGGCTGATCCCACAAATTCAACAGTGGCTAAAACTTGAAAAATCGCAAAGAATAACCAACGCTTTTAAACGTAATCTTTACCTGCAGGCCGAATCGAACAACGAAATCGAACGCCTCAGTGATGAGGATACCCGCTCAGCACTATCGGAATACGTCTCAAATTAAGAATCCAATAAAACCCATGAACATATTAAAATTTACACTACTGCTGATCATTGCAGGCACAATTACTGCCGGAAGCCTCTTTGCCCAGCAAAAACAAGTGGCTGACAAAATTGTTGCTATTGTAAACGACCGTATCATTCTAAAGTCTGATGTAGATAACGAGGTCCGCCAGTATTTACAGCAGGCTGAACTCGATAACCAGCAAGTCTCCTTTTCGGAAGATTTATGGTATTCAGCACTTGAATCGATGGTTGATAACTATGTGATGCTTGAAAAAGCGGAGATGGATTCTGTTGTTGTTTCCGATGATATGGTAAACCGGGCTATGGATGAACGAATCCGGCAAATGGTGCGCCAGGCGGGAAGTGAAGAAGCCCTGGAGAGAGCACTCGGTAATAGTCTTGTTCAAATCCGTGCAGAATTTCGCGAGACATTTCGCGAACAGATGGTAACGCAGCAGCTTCAGCAGCAAAGAATGGAGCGTGTTGAAATAACCCGCCCTGAAGTGAGAGAGTTTTTCAATGAAATTCCACCCGATCAGCTGCCCACCATCCCCGAGCAGGTTGAAGTTTCCCAAATTGTAATTACGCCGCCTGAACTCGACGATGCTCGCAACATCGCACTTCAAAGAGCCCAGGCTATTCGCGATTCTGTAGTTAACATGGGAATGGATTTTGAAGAGATGGCGCGCAGACACAGCGCGGGGCCCTCGGCTCCACGCGGCGGCCTTCTGCCAATGATGCCCCTCGGAGATCTCGTGGCCAACTACTCTGCTGCTGCAGCGGCACTTGAACCGGGTGAGATATCAGAAGTGGTGCGGACCGATTTTGGATACCACGTAATCCGACTCAACCGGCGTCAGGGTGATAGCATTGAAACCAATCACATTCTCATCGAAATTGATGAGGAGAGCGTAGATGACGATTTTGCGGTAAACAAACTGGAAATGCTGCGCGACAGTGTTTTAAATCATAATAAGAGATTCAGAGATCTTGCGAGGGTACATTCGGAGGACGAAGCCACAAGGCCCACCGGCGGACGAATTATAAACAGGGAGACCGGCGAGCGCAGGTTAACCATCGGCCAGCTGGAGCCATCTCTGTACAGAATTGTGCTGCTTTTGGATGAAGAAGGAGATATTTCAGACCCGCGCCCCTTTACTATGCCCGGTAACAATAAGCGCGCCTACAGGATTGTGAGACTCGACCGTCACATACCGGAACACGTGGCAAACCTGGAGGATGATTACGATCAAATTAGAAATATTGCACTGCAGCGGAAGCAGATGAGAGTGTTAAGTAAATGGCTCGAAGATATCCGCAAAGACGTATATGTAGAGTATAAGATCGATATGCCAAGTGATGTTGACCAGGATATGGACATGATGCTTCAAGACCCGACACCCGTGGGGGCTGAATGAGCGGTAAAATTCCGAAAGACCCCAAAGAAGCAGCCGCATTTTTCGAGCAGTCATTTAAGCAGATCCGATCAGAAATTTCCAAAACCGTTGTTGGGCAGAATGAAGTTGTTGAACAGCTGCTGATTGCCCTCTTCTCACGAGGACACTGCGTGCTGGTAGGAGTTCCAGGACTGGCTAAAACCCTTTTGATTCAGACTGTTGCTCAAACGATGAACCTCTCCTTCAAACGAGTGCAGTTTACACCCGATTTGATGCCGGGAGACATCACCGGAACGGAGGTGATTGAAGACAATAAGCAGACGGGCGAAAAATCGTTTCGATTTATAAAAGGGCCTATTTTTGCCAATATCGTCCTCGCAGATGAGATTAATCGTACACCGCCTAAAACGCAGGCGGCCCTGCTGGAAGGGATGCAGGAAGCTACCATTACCGCTTCCGGGAACAGGTACGACCTAGACCTCCCCTTCTTTGTTCTTGCCACACAAAATCCCATCGAACAGGAAGGAACATACCCGCTCCCCGAGGCCCAGCTCGATCGGTTTATGTTCAACATCTGGCTTGAGTATCCATCGTTTGATGAGGAGATTCAGATTGTGTCTCAAACCACTTCGCCCCGCAATGCATCTATCGATTCAATTCTTGAGAAAGATCAGATCCTCGATTTACAGAAACTTGTACGCGAAGTACCGGTTCCGGATCATGTGCTGAACCAGGCTGTTAAGCTGGTTACCATGACGAGACCGGGCACTGAAAATTCATCCAAATTCGTGAATCAATATCTTGGATGGGGTGCCGGGCCGAGAGCTTCTCAATACATTATCCTGGGAGCTAAAACCAGGGCGCTGTCGCGCGGCAGGTACAATGTAGAGATCGAAGATCTTCATGCGCTTGCCGTTCCGGTATTGCGTCATCGCATTGTTACCAACTATGCAGCTGAAGCTGAAGGGATTTCAACAGTTGATGTCATTAATAAACTGCTTGAATCACTTTAAATAAGGAGTTCCGGTATGACAACCGTTCTTTTCCAGGGTTTGAACCCGATCATGCCTGACCTTGTCTGGGTGGCTGCACTGCTGCTTTGTATAGCGGTTGCGTGGTGGAGCTATTCCTATCTTGAGTCAGTGACACCGTGGAAGAAATGGTCTTTGATCGGGCTTCGCGCAGCTACATTTACTATTCTGACACTGCTGCTGCTTAACCCATTCTTTGTTGATCAGACGGTTGAAAGGACAGATCCGCGAATAAATATTTACCTCGACAACAGCCAGAGCGTTACCGTTGAGCGTGGTGAATATGACGGAATGAACAGCTACAACGAAATTCTGGATCAAATTACGTCACAGCTTGACGGTCGGTTTGATACCCGCTTTTTTCTCTTTGATGCCACCGTTCGGGAAGGCCGGGAGATGAGCGCTGAAGGGGCCGTAACAAATCTTCAATCGGTGGTGGATCACCAACTCGAACAGCAGCAAAATATTGTGGCTTCACTTCTGTTGAGCGATGGAATTTACACCCAGGGTCGAAATCCAATATTTTCAGCCCAGAATCTTTCAACACCCTTATTTACTGTTCCTGTTGGCGATACAACCAAAGTACAGGATGTGTTGATTGCCGATATTGAGTACAGCTCAGTTTCATATACCAACACCGAGCAGCAGTTCAGAGTGCAGGTTCAGCAGGAAGGTTTTGAAAATGAGACTGCTACCGTTCAGTTTCTGAAAGAGGGAGAAATTGTCGATTCCGAAGAGATTCAGTTCCCTGAGTCGGAATCAAGCCATACCGTTCTATTTACAGACCGGCATGATGAAGATGGATTTTTTGATTATCAAATTAACATACCCGGGCTGGATGGCGAATTTACGCTGCAAAATAACAGCGAGCAATTTACGGTTGAGGTGTTGGATGAAAAGACACGAATTGTATCCCTTGCATTCGAAATACATCCCGACGTTGGTTCCGTACGAAGACTCATAGCTACAGACTCTCAAAATGAGCTGATCTCTGCCACCAGGCTTGCCGGTCGATCCATCACGGGAGAAGATCCCACGGAACTCGACTCTTCTCCTGATCTGATTATTCTTCACGGCCTGCCAAGTGTAAATGATCCGCTGTTTCAGTGGGTTGAGGAACAGAGTGACGTGCCTGTTGTCTATTTCCTGTTGCCCTCCTCTCAGCAGCGCCATGCCCAATTAAATAATGCAGGCTTCTTAACGCATTCTGTCACCAATGCCCGGCAGTCTCTCTTAGACATTCATTTGAAACAGGAGTACGATCCCTACAGTCATCCCCTGCTGGAATTCCCTGCCCAGGACTACCGGCGATTTCCAACGTTGAAAACATTCCGTTCTGAGTTCCGTGTTTCTCCCCTGGCGGAGACGCTGTTTAGTGCTGAATTTCAAAGGGAGGAAACCGATATCCCGATTATTATGACCGAGTCAACCGGCTCCAGAAGACTTTCCGGTATAAACGCATTTGGCTGGCACCGATTCGAGACAACGGCAAATGAGACTGTGTCTGACTTTTTTAAGCAGTTTTTCACAGATATTCTATCATGGACCGCTACATCACCCGACCACAGGAATCTGAGTATCAACCCGGTAAAAGAATCATTCACGGAAACCGAAGAGATTGAAATACGGGCTGAACTGGTGAATGAGCGACAGGAACCTGAAACTGACGCAACGATTGAACTGCAGATCCGGTCTGTGCAGAACAGTGAGACTCGCAGTTTTCTGATGAGGCACACCGGCGGCGGCAATTATCGTTTAAGTGCCGGAAATCTGCCTGAAGGCTCATATATCATTGAAGGTGTGGCGGAAAAAGGAGACCGTCAGATTGGGGAAGATCAGGCCAGGTTTGATGTGAGCCAATCGATGATCGAGTTCGTAAACACACGTCGAAATGACAATCTGCTTCGCCAGCTCTCTATTCGGTCTGGCGGGGAATTTCTGGCTGATTACTCGCTGGATCCCATGTTTGACTATTTAAGTGAAAACGATCTGGATCAGCCTGTTGAGACGATATCGGAAGAGACACGGTATTTGAGTAACCATCCAATCTGGTTTATTTTTGTGATACTTTTTCTTACCGGAGAGTGGATTTTGAGACGTACCATATCGCTTCCCTGA
>CAZKIZ010000090.1:0-10269 GCA_964552935.1 uncultured Rhodohalobacter sp.
GCTGATAGAGAAAGGTTTCCGGGGGCTTGAAGGGCAGAAAGTTCCCACACTGCCGGACTCTTTTCGATGGAGCGTTTACAAGCGTTATAAAGAGCTATATGAAGTGCTTACCGGTGATACTTTCATGCCCGCCGATACCTCTGATTTTGATAGAAAACTTGAAGGCATTTTAAAGCAGTATGTTACTTAACGCGGCGTCGCACCGAATAGTCGGGACTGGAAAAACGCCGGCTGACCCGCATATCAGAATTGCCGTGGGACTGTTGAGTATCGCGCCCCGAAGTGTGTGGGACCGGAAAAACCACAGGCGAACGCGATGTTGAACTGTAGAATTTATATAACGCGTGGCTTCTGCCTCGCGCAAAACTATTAGCTGATCTACCAATAACCGATACCTAATCCACCAATCACAAATCCCCTATACACTAATAACCAAAAACCAAATCACATCGCAGCCACACGGCCGTGCTGCGGCTGGATGGTGATCTCCTCTACAAGTGTTCTTTCTGAAAGCTCCGTCATTTGAACAATCAGTGAGGCGACGTCAGACGGGTTAATCAGCTTATCGGGGCTCATGTCCGATTCATCCCATGATGGGGAGTGGGTCTGCCCAAGGTTGATTGCGGTTACGCCGATATCGGTATCTTTTAACTCCGCCCTTAGTGAACGGGTGTAGCCGAGAAGTGCATGTTTGGAAGATGAGTAGGCTCCACTTTCCGGAAGGCCCTGAAGCGCTCCTATGGAGCATACATTGATAATTAACGCGCGGTCAAAATCTTTTAATGAACGCAGAAAACGGTCTATGACATTTACTGAAGTAAACAGATTCAGATCGATCTGCTTCTGAAATTCGGAATGAGTGGTTTCAGTAACCGGTTTGTAGAGGTAACCACCGGCATTGTTAACAAGAATACCCGGTTCAGGAAAGCCGCTGCTGAGAGTAATATTTTTTAGCTGTTCAATATCAGTGGCATCACAGGCGATAATTTCAACCCGGTCAGCACCCGCTTTTCTGCAGAGCTCTTTGGTCTCCTGCAGTTTATCCTCATTCCGGGCAAGCAGGAGCAGCGGACGATTCGTTTTGGCAGCAAATGTAATGGCAATACTTCGCCCGATTCCCTGGCTGGCGCCGGTTATCAGGACGGATGAATTTTTGTAAATCATTTAAGGTACATCAATAAATTTATGTGTTTGCAGACTAATCCCCCACTGAGGATTCTGTTTTACGTAGTCTACAATCAATTTTATTGACGATGGCGTTTCCCACTCCGGCTGCAGAAGCAGGCGCGTGGATGGCGGACATTTTTTGGCGTTCTCTTCCGCCCACTCAATATCTTTATTTTTCAAAACCACTACTTTCAGCTCATCCACATAGGGAAAATTCTCTTCCAGCGGTTTCTTAAATCGTTTTGGGGAGAGTGTCACCCAGTCGAGCTGACCCGAGAGCGGTGATGATCCGCTGGTTTCAATATGAACATCGAGTCCCTCCTGCTTCAGCCTCACCGATAGCGGCTCAAGATTGTGAAGCAGCGGTTCGCCTCCCGTTATTACGGCAAATTCAGCTCCGCTGGCTACAGCTCGCTCTACAATATCACCGGTTTTAGCCCGCGGATGTTTCTCTTCATCCCAACTATCTTTCACATCACACCACCAGCAGTTCACATCACAGCCGGCCGTTCGAATAAAATAGGCCGGACGTCCGGTATGCGCACCCTCTCCCTGGATGGTGTAAAAATCTTCCATCAGGGGATATTCGAACTCGTCGAGCGCTTTGTTTTTTTCCACTACTTTCAAAACCGTTGATTTTTTAAACATCTTTATCCGTGTATTCTACCCAGCTTGTCTCTGTTTCCCATACAGTTACATGAAGATCAATTTCAGCCGGTATCCGGTTTTTCGTTTCTTTGTGAATATATTCAGCAATTCGTTCTGCCGTCGTTGCCACCGGAATAGTTTCGTTTAAAACAGAGTGGTCCAGCCCTCCTTTTTTAGAGTCATCCGCGGCCCATTTCAACTCCTTAAAATCACACACCATATCGGGTGTTTTTAGGTATTTGGAAGGATTCAGCTTATGCGATTTCGCTTTGATATGGACCTTGTAGGTATGGCCGTGCATACGCCCGCACTTCCCGTCATATCCCTCTATAAAGTGGGCGGCATCAAATTTAAACTCCGTGTGTAGTACCCAGGTTGGCATATCTAAGTTGTATTGTGAACAATTTTATTAACAGCCTTATAAAATAAGGATTTTATCACTACCAATCATTCCCGGTTTTCTATCACAACCGTTGTTTAAAGTCATATGATGCCACTTCAAACAGACTCTTCGCAGCTTTATTGCTGGATGTGTGAGTTTTTGTGAATCAGTTTTGCTAATCTCCACTGCCAGTGCCAGTGTTTTTCTAGACCCGAACCCATTCGGAGTTTTTCAAGCCCCGGCCTTTCCCGAGCTTTGACTCGGGGGTGCATTTCTCAGGGAGGGGAGTACCACGCACGCCGCGTGGGGAGGGGTGAAAGGTAAAGCTCAGAAACCCCGTGCTTCTCTATGAGTCCTACTGATTTGAAGAACAGGTCCGCGAGAGCAATGGCAGAGTCTGGTGGTTTTTTGTCCCAAGTTTACTTTCGGGATTGACACCAAAAAGTACCAGGATACAGTACGATTTTTTACAGCATCTGCTTTGCTTCAGCAACGGTCACAAGCTATATTCTCATTCCACGAATCTACAGCTGCATCCTAAACAGTACTTTAACCTCAACGCACCGACTCACGATTTATGAATCCAAAAATACGATTTCAAAAAACTACCTCTCTCTTTACATCTCTGCTTCTGTTTGCTGCGATAATACTGTTCTCATCCTCAGCTGAGCTTCATGCCCAGGAGCGAATGATCGATCCCGACAGCAAGATAAGCAGCGAACACACCGTGACGATTAATGGTGAAACCATTCCCTACCGGGCTACTGCGGGTACACAGCCCGTCTGGAACAGCGACGATGAAGTTTCAGCCACACTTTTCTATACTTTCTATGAGCGGACAGATATTGATGATACGGCAAGGCGACCTCTCGTATTCTCTTTCAACGGCGGGCCCGGCTCCGCTTCTGTCTGGATGCATATCGGATATACAGGTCCCCGGTTTTTGAATATTGATGATGAGGGGTATCCCGTTCAGCCGTATGGCGTTACAGAGAACAATTACTCCATCCTTGATGTGGCTGATATCGTCTATATTGATCCCGTAAACACGGGTTTTTCCAGGATTATCCACGAAGATGCCGACCGCAGCGATTTTTTTGGCGTTAATGCCGATATTCGATACCTGGCTGAATGGATCGACACTTTTGTATCGCGTAACGGACGCTGGGCTTCACCCAAATACCTGAAGGGAGAAAGTTACGGCACCACACGCGTTGCAGGCCTTGCGCGTCAGTTACAAAGTTCGCACTGGATGTTCGTCAACGGCGTAATCCTGGTATCCCCCACCGGAATGGGCCTGGAGCCGCCGGCAATGACGCCACGTTCCGAAATTCTGAAACTTCCCTACTATGCCGCCACAGCGTGGTATCACGAGGGACTCGCGCCCGATCTGCAGAACCGGGATCTCTATGAAATCCTGCCTGAGGTTGAGGAGTTTACCATAGACACCTACCTGCCGGCCGTTGCACGGGGAGGTACACTCGATGAGGCGACCCGTGATGACATTGCGGAACAGGTATCACGCTATTCAGGAATCGCCAAACAACACATTTTAGATCACAATCTCACCATACCCACACCCTTTTACTGGAAGGAACTGCGACGGGAACACGGTGAGACCGTAGGCCGGCTCGACTCCCGCTATCGCGGAATTGACCGAATGAACGCCGGTGAACGGTACGACCACGATCCCGCACTCACAAGCTGGAACCATTCGTTTACACCGGCTATCAACCACTACTTACGAGAAGAGCTTGGGGTCCGGACTGACCTCAAATACAACATCTTCGGACCGGTTCACCCATGGGATCGCAGCGGAAACAGCACGGCCGAAGATCTGCGCCGGGCGATGGGAGAAAATCCCTACCTGCACGTGATGGTTCAATCCGGATATTACGACGGAGCAACAGATTACTTCTCCGCCAAATATGTGATGTGGAATATGGATCGTAGCGGGAAAGTTCAGGACAGACTTCGGTTTGAAGGGTACAGAAGCGGCCACATGATGTATCTGCGGCAGGAAGACCTGGTAACCAGCAATGAGCACATCCGTGAATTTATTCGCGAATCACTGCCCGGTGACGGTGTACCGGCTAAATATTGATTGTGGAACTGTTGAGTATCGCGCGCTGCGCGATGTTGAAGTGTGGAACTGTTGGCTAAACGTAGCGCGTAGCTCCCGCTTCACGCATCAGGATTTAGGGCGCCCCGGCAGGGTTATGACCTGACAGCGTCCGGAGGTCCTGTCAGCGTCCATGGTGAGGAACAGGTTCTGGTTTGCAATATGGAACCGTCGAGTATCGCACGCTGAGCGATGTGGAACTGTGGAATTGTTGGGTGCACGTTGTAGCGCGTAGCTCCCGCTTCGCGCACCAAAATGCCGGGTAACCTTGAACCATGTACCCTGAGCCCTGCTACTTATTCATCGAAATCAGGAACTCTTCGTTTGAACGGGTTCCTTTCATTTTATCAAGCAGAAACTCCATCGCTTCAAATGCGTTATGCTGATTCAAATAGCGGCGCAGCAGCACAACTTTTTCTCTCTCTTCATCTGGCACAATAAGTTCTTCGCGCCGGGTTCCGCTCTTAAACACATCAATAGCAGGAAAAATACGTCTTTCGGCAAGCCGCCTGTCCAGAACCAGCTCCATGTTACCTGTTCCCTTAAACTCCTCAAAAATCACATCGTCCATCCTGGAGCCGGTATCAACCAGTGCGGTGGCGATGATCGTCAGGCTTCCGCCATTCTCAATATTCCGGGCGGAACTGAAAAGCTGCCGAGGCGCTTTCAGCGCTTCAGAGTCGATACCGCCGGACATCGTCCGTCCTGAATTGCTGCCCGCAACGTTGTATGCGCGGCCAAGCCTCGTGATAGAATCCATTAAAAGCAGAACGTCGTGGCCGCTTTCTACCAGGCGTTTCGCCTTTTCAAAAACAATTTCAGAGAGGCCAATATGGTTTTCAGGTTTTTCATCAAACGTTGATGCAACCACTTCCGCATCCTTTACGCTGCGCTGCATTTCCGTAACTTCCTCAGGCCGCTCATCAACAAGCAGAATAATCACTTTTGTCTCTGGATTATTCTCGTTCACGGCGTTGGCAATATTCCGCATGATTGTTGTTTTACCGGTCTTTGGCTGCGCAACAATCAAGCCCCTCTGACCTTTGCCGATAGGGGCAAACAGGTCGACGAGTCGTGTTGTATACTCGCTAGATTTGTTCTCCAGCTTATAGCGCATATCCGGATAAACCGGCATAAGGTCTTCAAAATCTCCTCGGTTATCCATATCGGTGGGAATTCTGCCGTTCACTCCTTCCACGCGAAGAAGGGCAAAATATCGCTCACCCACTTTGGGCGGACGAATGATTCCAATCACACAGTCGCCCTGCCGAAGCCTGAATCGCTTAATTTGCGAAGGCGATACGTAAATATCATCCGGACTGGCTTTATAATTGTAGTTCACTGATCGTAAAAATCCGTATCCGTCAGGCAGAATTTCCAGTGTCCCTTCGTTCAGTAAAAACTTTCCGAGCTGGGGTTTAATCTCTTCCAGGCGGTCCATCAGGTTTGGTGCATCCGACTCGGGCAGTACATTGCTTACATGCTTTTTATTCTTTTTGTACTGGCCGCGTTTTTTACCGCGATGCTCCTGCTTCTGTTTTTTACCTCTGTTGGATTTATCGCTGTCGTAGGTTTGAATGTGCGACTCCTGCCCATATTCAATATTAGGCACGCCTGCTGAAGGTTTTTTCTCACCTTTTTGCCGGTCTGATATCCGCTCGATGAGGCTCTCCTTGCGAAGCGCAGAAACCCCCTTCAAACCAATAGATTTAGCAATCTCTTTTAACTCTTTAACAGATTTTTTGCGAAGTGAATCCAAATCAGTATTTGATGATGTATCGGTTTGATTATCCGACATAAGTAATATTTAATTCTTGAGTAAATTTCATGTAGAAGAAGGCGCTGCCGATATTGGTTGGTATGCGCCTGAGAAAAGATCAGTTCTTTGAGTCGTGTGGAAAAGGTTTGAACCGCTTATTGAACCGCAATGTTTTCCATCCATTGCCTAACGGTTTGATAAAAGTAAAAACTTCCTCCAAAAATAACTAATTCTGATTTATTCTTTTGAACCCAGCTTTTCTCCGGCATATTATGTTGGCCGGTTGGGAGCGGGGAAGCTTCAGGGAGTCTTCTTTTCATCAGGGATAATGTTGCTGCTCGTTCCGAAGGCATCGGATAAAGATACACGCTGCCGGCCTTCGAAATTAATTCTGCGGCATCAGGGGTTATTTTATCCGCCATCATGCTCAGCACAACAGTCCAGTTACATAGCGGTGATATCTCTTTCATCTGCTCTGTTAACAACAGGATCGCATCTATGTTATGAGCTCCGTCAAAATACCATTGTCGATCCGGGAGCAGTTTTTTGAAAGAGACGCCTGATGGGTATATATCTGCCCATCTGCCTAAGCCATCATGTAATGATTGTAATGATACGGGATATTGCTCACTTAAACAACGAATTACAGATCTCACCACAGGTTTATTTAAACGAACAGATAATGTTTCCAGTATTAAATCTATCTCAGTTGTACCGATTGCCCCGTTCACCTCTGCATCGTCACCGGCAATAATCAGCTCAGCGCCCTGTTTTCCGGCGATCCTTTTCACCACAGTCAACGCCTCATCCGGCAGCTGGCCGACAACTACGGTTCTGTTCGGCTTGATGATGCCTGCTTTCTCTGCGGCAATTTTTGAAAGGGTATCCCCCAGGAGGTCTGTATGATCCAGTCCAATCGAGGTAATCACGCTCACAAGCGGATGGATGATGTTGGTGGCGTCAAGCCTGCCGCCCAGACCGGTTTCGTAAATGGCGATATCTACTTTTTGATCCCGGAAATACCAAAATGAAAGAGCGGTTGAAAGTTCAAAATAGGTGAGCGGAATCTCTTCTATCAGCTTCTCATGCTTTTGAAAGAATTCCAGCAGTTTCTCCTCCGGGATCATCTCCCCATTGACCATCACGCGTTCGCGATAATTTATAAGGTGTGGTGATGTGTAGAGTCCTACAGAATAGCCTGCCGCCTGGTAAACTGATGCGAGCATTCGGCAGGTTGTGCCCTTCCCGTTGGTCCCCGCAACGTGAATAGCGGGCGTGTCAGCATGCGGATTACCCATCCTCTCACTAAATGTTTGGATGGCATCAAGTGAAAAATTGGCGGCCGACCTCCCCTGCCGTCCAAACATCGGGATGCTATCGAGCTTTTCGTATACGTTGTGAATTGATTTATAAGAAGATTTCACTTTACATGCTCCTCTTTATACTCTTGAAGCCGTTCCAAAAGCGTGATAAACTCCTCCCTTTCTGTCTCAAATGAGGTGTCGTCAATCCTGGATACACCTGCCAGCTCCATTACGCTGTTGGTGGTCCAAACCTGCCTGGAATTCATGATATCGGGCAGGCCAAACATCCCTTCGATAACCTTAACTCCTGATTCACGCAGAACCCTGATCACTACAGCGCGCATAACACCGGGCAGAATATCGCAGTCAGCGGATGGTGTATAAACCGTGCCGTCCGTTTCCCAAAATATATTGGCAGTGGAAGTCTCCGCCACGTGCCCGTTAACGGTCATCATCAGGGCGTCATTGGCCCCGGCATTTTTTGCCTCAATTCCGGCCTGCCTGTAGTGGAGCATATTACTGAGTTTATAGCGGCTCGGCCTGCATGAATTGGGAATCACGGTAACTGCTGACCTGCTGAGGGTTCTGACACGTGGAGGCCCGGAGATCTCCTTTACAGTAATTATCCTATGAAGCTCCGGCGATTTGGGTTGAGTGTAGCCGTGTTGTCCTGCTATGGATACCTGGATCCTCACTTTCGCTTCTCCTTCTGTCAGCCCGTTTCGCTGCAGCAGGCCGGTAATATCGGAGCGTATCTGGCCTGATGATATGAGCGGCTGTTTTGATCCGGTAAGAAAGCGAAGCCCGCCGTTCAGCCGGTTTATATGCTCATTAAAATGCAGAAATCTGCCGCTGTAGCTTTTAAATGTTTCAAAACAGCCCGCTCCGTAATAGAGTCCGTCGGAAACTGCTTGTATCTTCGCTTCCTTTTCTGGCAGATTAACTCCATTGACAGACAAAACCATCAATTCAGTTCCTCTGTCAACTGCCTCAATTTTTGTTCCATCTGTTCAGGATCGTTACCCACAAGGTGATCCCGGATCTCGCCATCTCGCCCGACAAAAATCTGCGATGGCACACCGGGCACCTTCAGGCCCTGGTATAGGTCTGTGCCCTTCACGTAAACGAAATCGTGCGATTGATCACGCATATACTCTTTTACCAGATCATCCCCATCGCGGGAGGCTGCCGCAAGAATGACAATATCGGGCTGTTCACTTTTCAACCTGCTCAGTGTTTCATTCAGCTCCATCGACATATCGGACCAGGTGGACCAGAAATGGATGACGACCGGACTGCCATAAAATTGATCTACCGTAAGCGAATCACCGCTCGCATAGTTATACAAACTCCATTCAGACAGATCTGCTTCACTAAGTTCCTGGCGAAAGGTTTGCTGCTGTTTGGACGCGTAGTAGATTGTGCTGACAATAATAACAACCAGCGTAACAGCGGCACAAACCCCTAAAAACAGGTTAAAATACTTTGGATCTAATCGCATCTAAAAGGAAAAAAGAATTGAAAAATTGAATAATTGTCTCTGACTTTGAAGATACAAATAACCCGAGGATCTTAAATATTTAATTGATGCACAAAAGCAGAGAGAATATCAACGGTCAGCATCAAGTATAAGTGTCATCTTGCAAAACGGTTTTCCCATGACTGATGTTTAGATGTAAGCTCTTTGATCACAATAACTACATCAATATTTTGTATGTTCAAGCAAACTACTGATCCGGCTGAAATGTATATAGACAGACCAACTTCTTACACTGACTACTATGAGCTCACAATGGCCCAGGGCTATTTCCTGCAGGATATGGGTAATAAAAAAGCAACGTTCGATTACTTCTTCAGAAAAGTTCCTTTTGAAGGCGGCTATGTGGTGTTTGCGGGATTGAAGGAGCTGCTTGAAACACTTGAAAATTTTACGTTTCAGGACTCGGAGCTCTCCTATTTGAAAAACGAGGGATTTCATCCCGATTTCCTCGAGTTTCTCTCAGATTTTAAATTTTCAGGGTCCATCTATGCGGCCAGGGAGGGGGACGTAGTTTTTCCAAATGTTCCGCTTGTGAGAGTTGAGGGTAACCTGATTGAAACGCAGCTGATTGAGACTCTCCTTTTGAACATTTTGAATTTCCAGAGTCTGATCGCCACCAAAGCGGCCCGCATGCGAACGGCTGCAGGTGAAAAGAATACACTTTTAGATTTTGGATTGAGACGCTCGCAGGGTCTCGGCGGCGTTCATGCAACGCGGGCAGCGTTTATTGGTGGGTTTGACGGCACTTCAAACGTCTACTCTGCCCAGCAGTTCGGAATCCCTGCAAGCGGCACCATGGCGCACTCCTGGGTTCAGTCGTTTGACGATGAGCTGGAGTCTTTTCGCGCTTATGCCAGGCACTTTCCCGACTCCACCGTACTTTTGGTTGACACATATAACACGTTAGAGCAGGGCCTTCCTAACGCCATTACGGTAGCGAAGGAGCTCCGGAAAAAAGGTCACGAGCTGAAAGGCATACGCCTCGACAGCGGCGACCTCGCATACCTCTCCAAAAAAGCGCGGGGCATGCTCGACCGTGCCGGTTTTAAAGATGTAAAGATAGCCGCTTCAAACCAGCTTGATGAACGGGTGATTGCAAGTCTCAGAAATCAAAATGCCCCGATTGATATCTTTGGCGTGGGTACACGGCTGGTTACGGGCCACAATTCTCCGGCCCTGGATGGGGTTTATAAACTCAGCTCTTCCGGTTCGGAACCTAAACTGAAGGTCTCCGAAAACATCGAAAAAATTACGCTGCCCGGCGTTAAAACCGTCCGCATATATTTAGATGACAACGGAACCTATTACGCTGACGCTATCGGAATTGAGAAAAACGACACGTTTTAA
>CAZKIZ010000091.1:0-10267 GCA_964552935.1 uncultured Rhodohalobacter sp.
TTACCCAAACTGAGAAATTCCCGGCTGAATGGTTCGGGCAGCTATGATCTGCATCTCTTCCATACGTTCGGTTTGAAGTTCTCTTGCATTTATTACGTCCCTGATAATGATTTCCCTCACCTGGTCAGGGTAGCGATCCCGTATCGTTGAGTAGACTTCAGGATCCATCTCACCGGAATCACCGATTAGTATAAATTCCCGTCCCGGGTATGTTTCCATGAGCTCGCTGATCTGCTCAATTTTTTGTTCATACGTAATGAGCTCATTGGTGGCAAGTTCTCTCAGATCACTCCAGGAACCCAGGTTAAAAAGATTTTTTCGCACCGTTTTCATATGGAACGTGCCTTCAGGAAAATCGGCGTCATCCATTAAAAAATTTCTTAAAGAGTTGTACAGCTGCCATGGTGATCCGGAAACGTAGTGAAACTTAGCCACATCGGCCCACTGACTGTACATATGCTGCATTCCGGGTGCATCGGTATACTCTTTGAAAAATGAATTTCGGACAACAATTCTAGAGCCGGCTGGTATTTCCGTTACTTTTATCGTGTCGTCGATATCAGAAACAATGGATAACCCTTCCGGTTCAATCAACTGTATACGGCCGGTCCCTCTGTGCCCCGATGCAGCTGTGAACGTAAGCCATCCGTCAGTTGAACCCTGTACATCCAGAAGCTGATCGGCTCTCTCCACCGGCAATTTTATTCTGCCCGTTGCAATTCCGTTTAAATCTGTCCGTACCCGGTTACCCTCTTCGTTCTCTAAAAAAAACTCCTCATTTTCGGGGTCACCATCAAAAACAAACGATATTCTTTCTCTTGATTCGCTATCGGCTACGAGTCCTCTTATTCGGGATCTGAATCGATCCGCTTCCCCGGGAGTTAAATTGTACCGGCGGCGTGCCATTCTTGTAGTTAGTCTCTCTACGCTGTTTCTGCGATCGTAAGCGTATAGCCTCAAAGGCATCACCCATTCATCACTATCCAGGTACCCGTGGCCATTATAAAATGTCACCCGGGAGTTTGGAGAAGAACCGGTTAACGGTACAGAGAGGGTAGAACATCCTCCCAGTATAGCGGATGCTCCTAGTAAGTAAAGAAACTCTGATCTCTTCACTGTATTATCAGTTGTCTAAACTTTTCAATAAATGTTCAGGCAGATCCACTTCCATTCGGAGAAGGGTGGATGCATGAGTTTTCCCCTGCGCATCCAGTTTAAGTGATACAGTTCCGCCGCCGCCCAAACTTTCGTTCAGGATAAAATTCAGTGCTCCAATATTCGGCATTTCGTACCGCTCAACTTCACCCTTGCATATGTGCTTCATATACTCTTTCACACGATCAGCTGTAAGATGTTCTTTCAAAAATGGATAGATATCCGGATGACGAGCGATAATCCCCACGTTGCTACCATTCCCTTTGTCGCCGCTTCGTCCGTGGGCAATATCAATTAACTTCACTTTGGCCATAATATTCTTAATCTATATTGTAAACGATTTCTACTTCATAACACGCTTTGAGCCGAAGATATTTCACTAGCACAAATTCCTGCTCTGTGAAAAAGATACCTAATCCTGCAAGTAATAAACAATCGCAGACACAACCCGCACCTTTTCGATATGAGGAATATTGTTATCACGAGGCATGATGCTGAACAGACCCTGTGGCGCGGTTTTAAAATAATGATTTAACTCACGTGTCCGATCTGTATCGGTTCTTCACCAAGTTCTTCAGCAATTTGGTTTACCCTTTTTAATGATCTTTCAGATACAACAGCAACAAGACCAATCCCGAGATTGAAGGTCCGCCTCATATCTTCCTCAGGTACATTACCCGTTTCCTGAATAAGTTTGAAAATGGTTGGACGATCCCAGCTATCCCAGTCAACATCCAGGCCTAAGCCCTCCGGCAGAACGCGTTTCGTATTGCTGATGAGGCCACCACCGGTGATATGAGAAAATCCATTTACACCTTCAATCTCTTTCAGGTTTGTAATCAATTCAAGATAGGATTTATGGATTTGGAGAAGCTCTTCACCAATCGACCGATCCAAACCACTTGGCTTTTCATCAATATCAAAATTTTCAAACAGCACTTTCCGTGCCAGTGAATATCCATTCGTGTGAAGTCCGCTGCTTTTAAAGCCCATAAGCAGATCACCTTTTGCTATCTTTTCGCCTGTAATCAATTTGGATTGATCAACAGCCCCCACTATCGTCCCGGCCAGATCGAACTCTCCTTTATTGTAGATATCGGGCATTTCAGCAGTTTCACCTCCTATTAGTGCAACGCCATTTTCCTTACAGGCTTTTGCAAATCCGCTGATGACCTGGAATCCTATCTCTTTTTCAAGCTTACCGGTAGAAAAATAGTCCATAAAAAAGAGAGGAGTTGCTCCGCATACGGCAATATCGTTTACACAGTGGTTCACAAGATCCTGTCCCACCGAATCATATTTTCCGGCTTTAAATGCTACAATCAGTTTTGTACCAACTCCATCAACACTGCTTACCAGAACGGGAGATTCCATGGAGGAAAAATCAGGTTTAAAAAGGGCACCAAATCCACCGATATTGCTCAGAACGGATACATTATGGGTCTCTTTTACAACATCTTTGATGGAGTTTACGAGTTCTTCTCCAGCTTCTACATCTACGCCTGAATCTTTATATGTATACTCTTTTTTCTTCAACGGTTACTTTTTTATTTAGGGATTTCACAAAGATAGAAAGAATGGAAGAGATCATTAAGGGTTATTTCATTCATTTATCCACACGTATTTACAAATAGAATTGGATTAATTTTTTGTAGTATAGTAGTAGAGCGTGTGGATAAGTGCATAACTTTTTTATCCTGATTGGATCATCTTATGCATTCAGAATTGTTAACAACATTGTGAATAACTTTTCCAGTAAAATCAATGAGTTACACTTAAAAAATTATTGTTTTCAACATTTATATATAAGCCATACATAATGGTGCTCTTTTCTTATCTACATCAAAAGTTATTCTTTATCGCTGTTCATAATTGCTATCTTTTGTGGAACAGTGTGGACAAGAATTTTAGTTTTAAAGAAAATAGGATTCTCCACACCTAAACAGAATGTTATACACATGGTTATCCACATATGAAAATTGTGATTCAGAGAGTAAAATCTGCATCAGTAACAGTAGAAGGTTCAAAAGTTGGTGAAATTAACCGGGGGTTACTACTGCTGGTAGGCATACACGAAACCGACACAAAAGAGAAAATTGACTGGTGCTGTAACAAACTTAGAAAGCTCAGAATATTTGAGGACGAGGAGGGGAAAATGAACTACTCCGTCTCTGATGTGAATGGAGGTATGCTCGTTGTATCTCAGTTTACGCTCTATGGTGACGTACAAAAAGGAAATCGTCCCAGTTTTATAGAAGCTGCAAAGCCCGATATTGCCGAGCCACTGTACGATTATATGGTGGAAAAACTTCAGTTTTCATTTAAAGGGCCCGTTGAAACCGGTACGTTTGGGGCGATGATGGATATATCGCTTATAAATGACGGGCCTGTAACGCTGGTGATGGAGCGCTGATGTCGGTAATTTTTATCTTTGTGGATGGTGTTGGAGTTGGAAAGCAGTCCCCTTACAATCCGCTATCCAAAAACGGGTGGGATTCTTTTGATGAATTTACAGAAGGTGACGGACTTGATGATACACTCTCAGCCGTAAATAAGGAGAGAATTCTTTACAAGCCTATCGACGCAAACTTAGATGTTGAAGGCCTACCGCAGAGCGGCACGGGACAAACCACACTTTTTTCGGGTGTGAATGCGTCTAAAATTGCGGGTAAACATTATGGTCCGGTTCCATACACAACCACGCGCTACCTTCTGCAAGAGAAAAGTCTGTTCCATAAAGTGATTGATATGGAACTGAAGCCGATATTTATGAACGCTTACCCCGATATATTCTTCAAAAGAGCGAAAAAGAAAAACCGATGGACCGCCACCACAATGATGGCGAGGTCAGCCGGAGTACCTCTTAAAACAATAGATGATCTGCTTGTTGGAAAAGCTTTAACGGCTGAAATTACTCAGAAAGTGTGGCGTGAACAGCTCGGGCTGAATGTTCCACAAATAACGGTTGAAGAAGCTGCCTCCCGTCTGCTAAAGGCTGCAGAGACAAATCACCTGGTCATGTATGAGTTCTATCTGACGGATAAGGCGGGCCACAGCATGGATAAGGCGTATGCGGATCAAATAAGAGATATTTTAAATCCTTTCCTGAAATTCACTTCAGATAATCTAAACAAAAACGACACCCTGGTTATCACCAGTGATCACGGCAACCTCGAAGATCTCTCTGTTAAAACGCACACCCGTAATCCGGTACCGCTCTTCATTAAGGGAAAAACGGGCAGTTTCGAAGAAGCTGAAAGCATTTTAGATGTGACTCCGGGAATACTGGATACGTTAAGAAAGTAGTTGATGGAGTTATTATATAAATAGGTTATTCTGGATGTTTTCTTATGGTTCTATTTTGATTAGTGAGTGTAAGGGGGATGCATTACTATCAGGAGTGACTGTAAAGGGATATTTCTTTAATAAAAATTTCTCAAGGTTTTTAATGAGATAGGTAGTCCATATATCAGCTTTTGAACCAGTGAACCAGACCCTGAAAGGGTCATAGAACACAGCCTGGGGCGCCGCCCCAGGTATATGAATAAAAGGATTAATTACCATCGGCCCGTTGGCCAATTACGGGAAATAATCCCATTCCGATGGTTGGTCTATAGGCCTGATCAGCGCCATGGTGCCCCTGACCGGTTCACGAACACCACCCCTCGATAAGGTATGAATCTTTGATAGCGTGTATTGCCTCGGGGTTTTATAAGCTCGAACCTGCAAACCTGGGGCGCTGCCCCAGGCTGCAATGTGTGACCCTTTCAGGGTCTTTTTTAGAAACAAGAATGGAGCTTGTTCATGTTTATTCCAGGAAAAATGGAACATTTAATATTAGCCACATTAATCAACATAGATACATTTTGAGAATGGTGAGCCACCAAAATAATGTCCCGTAATCAATCCTTAGCAACCCCATTAATTCTGATCGTTACTTTTCAGAAATTTAAAGTATCGATGTTTGGCATAGGTTTTACTATCGCCATAAACAGGAAACCACTTTAGGGTTTATCAAAAACCGTCATGTCTCTTGTTCCAACGGGCCATTATAGATATGCAGTAACCACCAAAAAAACTTTGTGCCCTTAGCGACTCTTGCGGTTAACAGATTAAAGGTTGTCCAGCGCTTTTTTTATTCTGCCGAAGATCTCATCAATGGTTCCAATGCCGTCTATTTTCTGAACTTTGTCTTTCTTCTTATAGTGGCTCAGAACAGGAGCGGTTTGTTTATGGTAGACGTCGAGGCGGGTTTTAATTTTCTTAGGGGTGTCATCTGACCGGCCTTCGGCTCTTGAAAGAATCCGATCAATCAGTTCCTTCTCCGGCACCTCAAGATTCAGAAAGAGATCGATGGCCGTACCATTTTTGGATAGAAATTTATCCAGCGCTTCAGCCTGTGGAATGGTTCTCGGGAAGCCGTCTAAAATATAGCCGTTGTCGTACTTCTCATTCTGCAGCTCATCCACTACCAGGTCTACCACGGTTTCATCGGGAACGAGTTCACCTGCATCCAGAATAGATTTCACTTTTTTTCCCAAATCCGTCTCATTCTTAATGTTGTACCGGAATATGTTACCGGTAGAAAGATGAGGGATATTGTAATGTGTTTTTATCTTTTCAGCCTGAGTACCTTTTCCTGCGCCCGGAGGGCCAAATAGAATTAATTTCATAGATGAGATAAAATTTAGAACATTAACAGAGTTAACCCGCAGAAGGGGTGGGATTTAGGAGATGTAATTAAAAAAATAAACGGATCTTACTAAAAAAATCCGTTTATCTCTGCTTACTTCTGTTCTTTCGCAGGTTCTACTGCTTTCTTCTCACGAATACGGGCAGATTTACCGGTACGCTCGCGCAGATAGAAGAGTTTAGAACGTCGAACATTTCCTCTTTTCTTAATTTCAATCTTCGCGATGAAAGGTGAGTATAGTGGGAATATACGTTCAACACCAACGCTGCCGGACATTTTACGCACGGTAAAGGTTTTGTTGGCTCCGCTTCCGCGTTCGTTTATAACAACGCCCACATACTGCTGGATACGCTCTTTTTCGCCTTCACGAACCCGGTAGTGAACGTTTACGGTATCTCCTGCTACAAATTCTGGCAGGTCGTCGCGCATAACGGTTTGTTCTATTAATCTTAATTTATCCATTGTTTTATTCCTTATTACTGGCGTTAGTTATTCTTTTTAAATTTTTTATAAAGATCAGGCCGGCGTTCTTTCGTCTGCTCTATTGACTGATCGTGTTTCCACTGTTCAATTTTCTTATGATCACCTGATCTGAGTATATCCGGTACTGACAATCCCCTGAACTCTGCCGGCCGTGTATAGACCGGGCCTTCAAGAAGGTCGCTCTGAAATGAATCAGATAGCGAGCTTTCAGCATCACCCAGCACACCGGGAATCAGTCTGACTATCGCATCTGTCATAACCAGGGCAGGCAGTTCACCGCCTGATAGCACATAGTCTCCAATGGAGAATTCTGCGGTTACAAGCTGATCTCTTACCCGCTGGTCCACACCTTTATAGTGACCGCAAAGAAAAATGATGTTTCTCTTTATCGACAGTTGGTTTGCATCCTTTTGTTCAAATACCTTGCCATCCGGTGCTGTAAAGATGATCTCATCATATTCGCGTTCACCTTTCAAACGTTCGATACAAGAAAAAATCGGCTGGGGAGAGAGCACCATTCCGGCACCTCCCCCGTAGGGATAATCATCAATTTTGAGATGTTTATCTTCCGAATAATCGCGCAGATCATGAATGTGAATCTCAACATGGTTATTCTGACGTGCCCTGCCTACAATGCTGTGTTCCAGCGGACTGTGAAGCAAATCGGGCACTCCGGAAATGATGTCGATACGCAGCATATTATTCATCAATTAGCTGGTCAAGGTTTTGGCAGTTGATGATTCTTTTATCGTGATCAACATTAATAATGTATTCGTCCACGAATGGAATAAGCAACACACCACTATCAGTTTTTACCTCGATAATTCCGTGGGCAGGGTTACTAAACAGATCTAATACACGTCCGAGCAATTCAGAGTCGTAACGGATTTCATACCCGGTAAGATCTTCATCGTCCTGTTGTTGTGAATCCGGATCTGTTTCTGCAGCCGGATCAAACTTGTCCGAAAACAGCCCTTTATCCCTCAGTGCCTCAGCATCTGTGCGATTGGTGATCATATCAAATTTTACAAAGAACGATACCTGGTTTCTTTTCTCCTCTGTGTAGAAATCTTCAATACGCAAAGGTTCAAAACCCGATCGATCATTTTTGATATAAACGACCGGGTTTTCCGGTAAGAAACGATCCGTTAAAGATATTTCAGGCAGTAAGCGGACCCATCCTTCTAATCCGCGTGCCCGGCCAATTCGGCCGATTTCATGCAACCGGGACATCATATCATCTCCGGTATGATTTCATTGGCTGATGGTTATCAATCAGACTGTTTGCTTTCCCACGCACGCTGCACGGTAACGCGGTCTTCATCTTCAGGTACAAAACCTTTCAAATCTTCAATCGGTGTATCTTTAATATGGTCAATCGCCTCATTGGCGTTCATATCAGTTGATACCTGTGTTGATTCTTTCTTTTCAGAAGACTCTTCAGCTTTAGGTTCTTCCTTAGCCTCAGATGCTTTTGCTTCTTTCTCTTCGGCAGGTTTATCAGCTTTAGCTTTGTCCTTTTCTTCAGAGTCTGATTCGTCAGCGTCAGCTTTTTTCTCTTCTGCAGGCTTTTCAGCGGCCTTCTTCTCAGGCTCAGGTTTTTTCTCTTCTGCGGGAGCTGCTTCTTTTTCTTCTTTAGGAGCGTCAGCCGTTTTGGCTTCTGTTTTTTCCTCTTTCTTTTCAGCAGGCTTTTCCGCTTTTGCTTCTGGGGCCTCAGCTTTTTCTTCTTTTTCAGATTCGTCAGCTTTTGCTTCAGGAGCAGCTTCTTTTTCCTCTTTTTCAGAGTCATCAGCTTTCGCTTCTGTTTTCTCCTCTTCTGCAGATTCTTTAGCAGCTTTTTCTTCCTCTTCCTTCTCTTTAGCAAGAGCTTCTTCAGCTTTTTTGCGCTCCAGTTCTTTGGCAGCAGCAGCGGCTTTCTCTTCAACCTGCTTTTTGTACTCTTTTTCTTCTGCCTTCAGGAGTTCTTTTTGCTGAGCTTTTCGGCTAACGGTGTCGTCACCGGCCTTGGCTTCTTTAGCTTCGCGCCATTCAGTTAAAGCGGCTTCAATCTCCTCTTCGCTTTTTCCCCATCGCATCAGGTGCATTTTATAGAGAATGCCTTCGTGCTTCAAAAGATTGCGAACGGTATGGCTTGGCTGTGCGCCTGTTTTGAGCCAGTGAATTACACGCTCTTCATCGTATGTAAGCTCTTTTTTCTCGCTAACATCGTCGAAGCGTCCAAGACGTTCAATTATTCGTCCATCACGCGGTGCGCGGCTGTCAGCTACCACTATGTGATAAAATGGTCTCTTTTTTCTTCCTTTTCTTTGTAGACGTAACGTAATCAATGATTTACTCCAGGTTGGTTTTGTGTTTAATTTTGTTATCGTTTGCCAAATGGCAGATTTTTGAGCCCTTCCATAGCGCGGCCCATTTTATTCATTTTCGACATTGTTTTCATCATCTTCTTCATCTGAGAAAACTGTTTCATCAGTTCGTTGATTTCACGAACGGTTGTTCCGGAGCCTTTAGAAATGCGCCGGCGCCGGCTGCCGTTAAGCAGATCGGGATTTTGTCGTTCTTCCGGTGTCATCGACAGGATGATTGCTTCGATAGGCTTGAATGATTCATCGCTGAAATCGGCATCTTTAACCGCCTTATCAGCACCGGGAATCATTCCTACCAGATCGGAAACATTTCCCATCTTCTTAATTTTCTGTATTTGATCCAGGAAATCTTCAAGGTCAAATTTATCAGACTTAATTTTCTTCTGCAGTTTTTGAGCCTGCTCCTCATCATATTGCGACTGTGCTTTCTCCACAAGAGAAACCACATCACCCATTCCTAAAATTCGCTGAGCAAGACGGTCGGGATAAAAAGGAGAGAGAGCGTCGAGCTTTTCCCCGGTGCTCATAAACTTAATCGGCTTATTCACAACAGAACGAATAGATAGTGCAGCACCGCCACGGGTGTCGCCATCCAGTTTTGTGAGAACAACGCCATCAAAATCGATACGGTCGTTAAAAGCCTTGGCGGTGTTTACTGCATCCTGACCGGTCATAGAATCTACGACAAAAAGGATCTCATCAGGATTAACAGCATTTTTGATCTGCTCCACTTCGTCCATCATTTTCTCATCCACATGCAGACGGCCGGCGGTATCAATAATAACGGTGTCGAGCGCGAGGCTTTTTGCCATCGATACAGCTTCGCGGGCTACACGAACCGGATCTTTCTGCTGAATAGAGTAGACGGGTACTTCAATAGATTCTGCCAGCGTTTTTAGCTGGTTGATAGCTGCCGGACGATAAACGTCTGCGGCTGCGAGAATTGGATTTCTGTTGTTTTCGGTCTTCAGGTAGCGGGCAAGCTTGCCAACAAACGTTGTTTTACCGGATCCCTGCAGTCCCGCAATCAATATAACGGTGGGAGGATTTTGGGAGACATTCAGATCTACCCTCTCTTCGCCGAGCATGGTTACCATCTCATCAAAGACGATCTTGGTAAATTGTTGGCCGGGATTTACGCTGGTGAGCACATCGGAGCCCATAACGCGCTCTTTCACATCATCTGTGAACTTGCGCGCAACGTCCAGGTTCACATCTGCATCGAGCAGAGCACGACGGATCTCACGCACCGTTTCGGCGATGTTGACATCCGTGATCCTGGATTTACCCTTCAGCGACTGAACGGCGGATTCTATTTTAGAAGACAAATCTTCAAACATAACGAGTCAATAAGTAAATATGTAAAAGTGCAGAGTCTTCAATAATACGGACATCCATCAATCTTATCAACATCCGTTGTGGATAATTTTTTCAACCGACCTGTCAGCACCTACCGGATCTGCCCCCTTGGATCCCTGCGGGAAGAGCGTTGGGAGTTTTTTTCTAAAGTGTTAAAGCTAAAAATAGATTGGGGCTTAATATCGACGCTGACAGAAACCCGCCCGAAATC
>CAZKIZ010000092.1:0-10244 GCA_964552935.1 uncultured Rhodohalobacter sp.
TATCCCCAACCTCTTCTTCCGGCATATCAAGGTCTTCGGCCGCCCACGTTATGTAGCGTGATCTGATCCGGGCAATATTTTCCTCAAGATTGTCGAGCGTCCAGTCTGATGTGTCAACGGCCGGGTGGATATGAGCGGTACAGCGGCCTTTTCTCGTAAACATAGAACCGCCGTTGCTGAGGCCCTGATTACCTTCGAAGTAGATCGGCACAATCGGGTAGCCCAGGTCCATAGCTGTTCGAAAAGGCCCTTTTTTAAACTCCCCGATAATGCCTGCGTGTTTCCGCGATCCTTCGGGAGCTGCAAAGATGGAGAGTCGGTTCTTACGAACCCTGGCATAAGCATTTTGCAGCGTCTGAATCGCCTCTTTTGATTTTTGCCTCTTAATGAACACCTGGCCGGTTAGCCGTCCCAGAATAAAAAAGAGCGGATTGTACTGCAGCTCCCACTTTGCGATAAATCGTGCGCGCGGCAGCCCAAGGGCAAGAATACAGAAAAGATCGAGTGTGGAGCTGTGGTTAGAGATGTAGACTGCCGGTGCAGGGAGCGGATCGACATGTTTTTTGATGGAAAACTGTATCCCTAAAACCCAAAAAACGGGATATGCCAGGAGGGGCGCAATTTTTTCGATGATGAAGTTTGTGAGCCTGCCGAGGGAGATCAAAAGCAGAAAAAGTACGAGCGGTGTTACCAGCAGAAGCAGAAAGAAAAAAACAAGTACCGACAGGGTTGTTCTGATATACTGTTCCGGTGTTGGCTTCATAAGTCTTCTGCTATGGTTCTTGTTTATTGTGCTGCAATGGGTAGTGAGCCACAACAATGTATCTTATTTAGCGCAAAAAGTGTAAGGGGAATCCGGGTTTTTATCACACAGAGATTCGATGATGAATGGGTGTTTATCACGCAGATTTCGGGGAGTATGCCGCAGAGTCGCGCTGAAGAGTGGATGTGTATCGCGCTGAGTTGCGCTGATGATCTGACAGACTTAGCGAAAGGCGTCTTCGAAGTGGGTAATGTCGGGTGCTGAATTTTTCTCTTTAACGATGGATACAACGTCAAAGCGGACCAGGGCGGTGTCCATCTTGCGTTCGTAGATCCAGGCTTCAGCGGCTTTTTTCACAAGTTTCTCTTTTTTGGGAGTAACATACTCCTCGGGCCGACCGAAATAGGTTCCCGAACGTGATTTCACCTCAACAAATATGATCTGGGTGTGGTCGTAGGCTACAATATCGACCTCAGCTTTTTCGAAAAAATAGTTACGGTCGAGTATCAGCCACCCTTTAGATTCCAGGTAGGCTGCCGCTATGTCTTCTCCTTCATCTCCAATTTGCCGGCCTGTTTTAGCCATATTACTCATTCTGCATTTTGGATTCCGAACTGCCTTTCAAAGATTGATGCGCTTCAGCAAGTTTCACAAGCTTTTTCAGGAAGTTGAGATTTTTCTTGTTGATGTAGGGCAGCATCGCTTTTGTAAACCGGTCAAACATTTCGAGAAACTCAATGAAACTCTCTATTCGCTCTTTAAAATCAGCTTCTTCTTCAGTGAGTTTATCTCCTGTTTCGAACAGCTCCAGGCAGCCGATAAGATTTTCCTGAATCGGGGCTATTTCGCGCTGCTGTCTTTCATTGATCAGAACCGCCACAATATTCCAGACATCTTTTTCGGCGGTGTAATAATCTTTTCGTTTCCCTTTAAAATGGACTTTACTCACGAGCTGCCACTGAACAAGGTTTCTCAAATTCATATTGGCGTTGCCCCGGCTGATATGGAGCCGCTCCATAATCATGTCCGTATCGAGAGGATCGCTCTCAGCGTAGAGCAGGGCGTGGATCTGAGCCATCGTTTTATTGATCCCCCACGCGGAGGCCATTTCGCCCCATAAAAGAACAAATTGTTCAGAAGCTTTTTTGAAACGTTCGGATCGTTCTTGAGGCATTAAATTCAGTTAGTCTTTGGTTTTTGAATCACCGCCGGAGCTTTCTTTTTTCCCGGCAGAGGGTTTGGAGTCGGCAGATGAAGAGTCGCTTTTATCACTTTTTTCACTGCTTCCTGAACCTGAGGTTCCGTTGCTTTTTTTGTAGTCCGTTACGTAAAATCCGGAACCTTTAAAAACAAGACCGCTTCCGCCGCTGATAATACGCTTTACCGGCTGGCCAGTGGTTGGGCAGACAGTCAGTGCATCATCAGACATAGACTGGAACATTTCAAAAGTGGAACCATCTTCTCGTTTATATTCGTACGTTGGCATAACGGTGCTTCTGTTTAATTAATTATAGGTGTTTCGTCACGGGCTTATAGCAGCATAAAATGTGCCAAACTATAATAATTGACAAATTTGACGGTCAGCCTGTATTATTCACCAAGAAACTTAGTGATAAAACTAACCTGCAATTTTTTGTGAATAATGCAGGTCAGATAAGCGAATTGAAACCGTTTTTAAGCCTTTCAATACCCTCTTCAAGCTGTTCAATTGAAGCAGCATAGCTAATTCGCAGTCCGCCCGGTTCACCGAATGCATCTCCCGGAACAACCGCTACACCATGCTTTTCGAGCAGGTAGAGGCAGAGGTCTGCGGACGTTTCTATGGTTTCGCCATCAGGAGTTTTTCTGCCTAAAAATGAGCGGATATCGGGAAAAAGATAAAAAGCGCCCGACGGAATAAAGCAGTCTACGCCTTCGATCTCATTGAGAGCTTTTGTCATATAGTCGCGGCGCTCTTCGAAAGCTTTCCGCATTTTGGCGACAGGTGCCATTGTGCCGGTGTAGGCGGCCAGGCCAGCCTTTTGAGAAATAGATGACGGCGCAGATGTCTCCTGGCTCTGGATTTTTGCAAGGGCCCCGATAATAGATTTCGGTCCTGCCGCATACCCAAGCCTCCAGCCCGTCATGGCAAACCCTTTGGAGAACCCGTTTATGATTACCGTTCGGTCTTTCAGTTCCGGAGCCGCGTTTAAAATGCTCACGTGATCGCCGCTGAATACGATGTATTCGTAAATCTCATCCGAAATGACCACGATATCGGGGTGTTCTTTTAAAACATTGCCGATCTCCTTCAGCTCCTTCAGCGTGTAGCAGGCACCGGTTGGATTACTCGGAGAGCAGAGAATCAGCATCTTTGTTTTCGCCGTAATCTGGCTCCGAAGCTGTTCCGCCGTCATTTTGTATTGGGTTGAAAATGTAGTCCGCACCGGAACCGGCGTGCCCTGCGCCAACTTCACCATTTCAGGATAAGAGACCCAGTATGGCGAGGGGATTAAAACTTCATCTCCCGGGTTGATTGTAGCAAGGATCGTAAACCCGATCGACTGCTTCGCGCCGTTACTTAAGACGATCTGGTCAGGATCAAACTCCAGGTTGTTGTCTCGCTTTAATTTTGCAGAAATTGCCTCACGAAGCTCAGGCATGCCGGTATTCATCGTATATCCGTGGAAGCCGTCGGTAATCGCCTCAATGGCGGCGTTGCATATGTGAGAAGGCGTTTTAAAATCGGGCTCACCTGCGCTCAGTGAAATGACAGATTTGCCATCACGTGCGAGCTGCTTGGCTTTTGCTGAGATTTTAAGTGTTTGCGACTCAGACAGGTTTTCAGCGCGTTTTGAAATCATTTGATATCAGGTTTTAGGCTTTTATGCGGGAAAAATGGATGCTATATGATAGCAAAAAATCTGCTAAAGAGAGTGGCTTAGCGGTTTTTATACTTGCTCAAAATTGCAGCGTGTATGTTTGAGGGAACGAAGCTGCTGATGTCTCCTCCCCAGGAAGCCACTTCTTTTACGATAGATGATGAGGTGATCGCGTGATTCTCATCGGGCATCAGAAATAGGGTGTCAAGATTCGGGGAGAGTCTCCGGTTGGTCAGCGCCATTTGGAATTCAGACTCAAAGTCAGATATCTGGCGGACTCCCCTGAGCAGCACGGTTGCATTTTTTTCATTGGCAAAATTGATCAGCAGGCCGGTAAACTGCTCCACCTCAACCTGGGCTGCCCACGGTTTTTCGGCGATCGCATCCCGTATTTGTTTCACCCTCTCATCGCCCGTAAAGAGAGCCTGCTTTTTGCTGTTTACGGCCACCGTCACAATCACTCTGTCAAAAATTCTGGCCGCCCTCTCAACCAGGTCGATATGGCCGTTGGTAAACGGGTCGAAGGATCCGGGATAGAGCGCAATTTTGATGTCCTGATCCATGGAGTCCGGGATTAAAATTCTGTGGTTGAGTGCATAAATATGGATGCGATAGTCCGGCCATACGCTTTTGTAAATACGCAGTTTTCATGGCTTGAAAAATCGTGCCGTTTGTCATGCTCCAAAATAAACCATCCGCTGTCATTTAATACCGTGCGATCTAAAACCAGGCCGATGATCTCTTCCATAAAAAAGTAATCGTAGGGTGGATCGGCAAAAATAAAGTCAAACGTTTCACCGGGATTCTCGAGGTACTCTTCAACGGCCATAACGCGAGTTGAGATTTGATCATCAACGCCGAATGTCTTTGCCAGTTTTTCAATATGGCGGATATGCTCATGCTCGCGATCGACAAACGTGGCGTGAACCGATCCCCGTGAAATCGCCTCAAAGCCGAGGTTTCCGCTTCCTGCAAAAAGGTCAAGAACGCGTGTGGATTCGAAATACCTTCGGGCGGCAATCGTCGAAAATACGCCTTCCTTCGTGCGGTCAGATGTTGGCCGCAGCAGATCCGTTTTCGGTGCCGGAATATTTCGTCCCTTAAGCGTTCCTGTTATGATCCTCATGCTCCGGATGTATTTGCTTATGTTCGTAATTAAGACTCATCAAAATGGCGGGAAATACACGTTCAAGGCGAAAACCGTACGTTTTTTCAGGAGCCGATACCTGCATGGATCTCAGGGTGTTCATGATCAGGTATTCGCCCGTGCCGTCCCAGTAAGGGGTGATAGTATCACGAATTTCAGGAGCGTTATAGCCAAAGAAATAGATTTGTTCGTGGATACCGCTCATCCAGGACTGACGGCTGCTGAACAGTTTCCAAAGATACGGCAGGTCGTTTGAATTTTCGAACCGGATGATTGTGCTTCCGCGGAGTTTGCCGAGCAGAAAAGAGGAGACGGAGATGTAGGTGCGGCCGCAGTGGACGTTTAAAAAAGAACCGCTGATATTTGTGTGCTTTTGCCACTCGCTGCCAAGCTCAAAGTCAGCTGCGTATTCTGCATTTTCAATATCCCCTAGAAGCTGGCGAAATCCCTTCATGGTGTCGGAATTTCGAATCAGCAGCAATCGCTGATCGGGATTGCTCAGCGTATACCAGGTAACATCCAGTTTACTTCGGTCTACCCGGGGCATGAGGGTGCGGATGTGCGACTCCCTTTCGCCGGTGTCTTCGTAGACGGATCTTGGCAGGAGCGTTCTGCACTCTTCCGTGGCCGGAGATAAAATCCGGATGGAGCGGCAATTAAACCGCTCTTTCAGTTCACGGATAGAACTCTTTATCCCCGAAAATGAGTCGCCCTCTCCATGGACGACGGCCTGCTGAACATTGAAATTAAAATCGAATGCGCCGATGTGTTTTACTTCTGAGATGTTGCCCGGGGCGTTAACCGAATAGAACAGCTGATTATCGGAATAACAGATTCCGAGGCATACATCATCATCGTGCATTGTTAATTCCAGTTTGGAGCATTAAGCATTCGGGTATTTCGAAGATCACCGATACGGTCATCCGATCCGGGGTTTTCGAGCAGGTAGAGCGGCGGACGGAGCGTGTCGTTCACTTCGTATTCAAACCGGTTGAACGGCGGACGGGGTGAATAGATCACTGAATCGGGACTATAGGTTGATGGCGGCCGGAATGCAAAGAGGTTTTCACCATTAGCTACCATGAGCGAATCTGTTTTCAGAAACGCAACGAGGCTATCCAGCCCGCCCTCAGTTGGAGGAAACATACCGCGACGATTTCTGTACTGTACGAGTGCATCACGTGCCACTTCCATTCTGTGCCGCTCCCTGTCAACCATCTCACGCTCTTCAATAACTTCCTGGTAAGGATCTACCAGTGATCTGTAAAGCCAATAGCTCATTCCAATGATGATGATACCGAGAAGAATTGTTAACAGCTGGTTACGCTTGTCTATATCCATGAGATGGTGTATTACGTTTTACGCAGTTTGTGAAAATAAAGAAGAAAATAAATGCAGGTACTCACACATGCAACTTTCTGAAAGATAACAGGCAAAAAACAAATAAAAAGATAAAAGTTGTTGCTATTCAAGCCTTAAAAGCGGGGATTGAGCAGAAGCAGCCGTTCCGTGAGGGCCGATTTGAGTCCCCTTCGCTGAAATGGCGGGAACTTATCTGAGGATATTGTGCCTTCTTCAACTGTTTTCATTTCAAAATGTGCGCCAAACAGCTGACGCACCTCCGTTTCGGTAACACTAAATGGCGGGCCGGGCATCTGTTGCTGAGGATAGATAAAGTGATGCAGCAGCATAGATGTACTGTTACCGCAGAGCCCGATAATTTTTTCTGAATATCGCTTTCGCATATCTGGCGGAAGGGCAACCAGGGCGGCTTTATCATAAATCAGATCGATATCCGGATATTTTTTTGCAGGGAATTTGAAGAAGTCTCCCTGCCAGAGCTCAATATTATCTGATCGGTAGATAGTAAACTCCGCAAAGGAGTCGGTTTCATACGCACGGCTGGTCTCACTGAAAAATTCGAGAATGGCTTTTTTTGAAATTTCCACGCCAACTACACTCGCGCCGAACGATTCCAGCTGCAGCAGGTCTTTTGTTTTACCGCACAGAGGAACCAGTACGACCGGACTGGCGGGCAGATTAAGGAGGTTCCAGTGCCTCTTCAGCCCCGGATACCCATCGGGCATGTGAAACCCTGTTTTCCCTTTTCTCCACCGGCTTTCCCAGTAACTCAGTTCCATATATTTAGTTTTATTGATGCTTATTAAAGGGTATTTTTGTCAGCTTTGGCCCGCTGCAGGGAAATTGCCAACCCTAAACCTGACAGGTTTTACCCGAATCTTCAACCTTAACACGATACCAGAGCCCAAGCCTAAACAATTAAGAAAAAGTTGAATAAAAAGATACTAAATCTTGCCGTTCCTAACGTCATCAGCAACCTGTCGGTGCCGCTGCTGGGCGTGGTAGATACGGCGCTGGTTGGCCACCTGGATGAGGTTTACTACCTGGGTGCGCTCGCCGTGGGAGGGATGATTTTCAACTTCCTGTTCTGGGGATTTGGCTTTCTGAGGATGGGAACGACCGGTCTGACCGCGCAGGAGTATGGCAGGCGGAACAGGACAGGTATCATGATGATGCTTGCCCGCGTGCAGTTTTTGGCTCTGATCATCGGGGCTGCCCTGATTTTGTTGAAGGAGCCGATTGCGTTGCTCAGTTTCTGGGTGATCCAGAGCGGTCCTGAAGTTCAGCAGTATGCGCTCGAATATTATGATATCCGGATTTTTACGGCTCCCGCTGTTCTGGCTCTCTACGGCATCAACGGCTGGTTTTTGGGCATGCAGAACGCAAAGTTTCCAATGATCGTAACCATTGTTTTGAACCTTCTGAATCTTGGGCTAAACATCTATTTTATCCATGTGCTCGGCATGCACGTTGATGGCGTTGCGTGGGGAACGGTCATTTCAACCTATCTTGCCCTGGCGCTGGCGGCCGGCCTGTTCATCTACCAGTACAGGCGCTACATTGGCCACTACGTAAGGAATATGCTGATTGACAGGGATGAGATCCGGAAATTTTTCTCCGTTAACCGCGATATATTTATACGGACGCTCTGTCTGATATTAACCTTCTCTTTTTTTACGGCCAAGTCGGCTGAACAGGGTGACCTGATCCTCGCGGCCAACACCATCCTGCTGCAGCTCTGGATGGTAGCGTCGTACGGAATTGACGGATTTGCATATGCTGCGGAGAGCATGATTGGGAAGTACAAGGGAGCAAAAAACAGGGTTCTTTTAAAAAAGGCGGTCTACTATAACCTGGTGTGGGGGCTTTCAATCGGCCTGGCGGGATCGGTTGTATATGGATTGTTTGATCAGCAGATACTGAACATCTTTACAGATAAACAGGATGTGATTGATCTTGCACTCAGCGTGGTTTTCTGGACGGTTCTCGCTCCGTTCATATCAAGTGTCTGTTATATTCTGGATGGCGTGTATATCGGCGCAACGGAAACCAAGCCGATGCGGAATACGATGCTGGCCGCAACTTTTCTCTTTTTTCTGCCGGTCTACTATGCGGGTACCGCTCTGTTTGGTGTACACGGCCTTTGGCTGGCGATGGTTCTCTTTATGGCGGTTCGCGGGGTGGCACTCGCGTTCTTTCTGCCGGGGACGGTTCTCAATGTGCAGAATCGCGTGATTGAATGAAAGGTCAACCTCAGGAGCACTGCCTCTTTATGGGGAAAATCTTTATTATTGGTTTAAACTGAATGTCGTTAACATTAAAATTATGAGTCATGCCATCATCAAAAAAAGTGCTTATCATGCGCCACGCAAAATCTTCCTGGAGCGACTCTTCTCAAAAAGATTTTGACCGGCCTCTGAACAGCAGAGGCGAACGGGATGCCCCGGAGATGGGAAACTATCTGAGCGGGCTTGGAATCCGTCCCGACTATGTAATCAGTTCACCTGCCCGGCGGGCACGGCAGACGGTTTTGCTGCTTACAGAATCTCTCGGATTTGATGAATCTGAGATTCACTGGAATGAGGATCTCTACTATAGTGGTGCAGAAGCCTACCTGAAGGCGCTGCGGAATGTGCCTGACCGTGCGGATACAGCATTGATTGCCGGCCATAATCCCTCTGTGGAAGAGGTGATATCGCATCTTTCGGGGCGGCGGGGCCTTGTTGTCACAACGGCAAACATTGCCTGTTTTGAGATAACCGTGGATGCGTGGTCGAATCTGGAAAAAGATGTTTGTGATTTTAAATGGCTGGTAACGCCTAAAACGATATAGAAAAAAGAAACTTCAGATAAACCGGTATTATCGCTGAAAAGTATGGGATGATCTTCAAAATGCGTTATATTTAGAGTCTATAAATAATAAACACACCTGATTTCAAAAATGATTTATAAGCAAAAGTTTTACTACCTCTGCAAAACGCCGCTTAGTGCTGAAGGTCCTTCCGATGTTGAAGTGATTGAACGCGCAGATGACAGCCTGCAATTTCCTGAACTATTCAAAAAATTTGAAGAGTTCCGTTCGCACGCATTTAATGAGGATAATCTGTACAGTATTGTTCGTGCCGACGATATTTACGAGCTGGTGCGTACCGGTACGGATAAAGAAGCGAAAGAGTTAGCTTTTGAGAGAGCTGAACAGGAGATCGTAACAAATCTTCAGCATCGCGTGATGCAAAAGAACGATGAAAATGCGCGCGCAATCCTGAAAGAAGTCCACCAGATAGAGGCCTGAACGGAGATCTGTATCCGGATTATATAGCGGCCTGCATCGGAACGTATTGTAAGTTAAAAATGTGTATGTAAGTGAAAGAGAAACAATACATAATTAACTTAAAAGAACAGGTCCAATGAGCCAATCAACCGTTGTAAACAGACAGAAAGATATGGAAATCAATATCGGTATTTCAGAGACGAACAGAGAGAAGATTGCAGCAGGACTATCGAAAGTGCTTGCTGACAGCTATATGCTCTATCTGAAAACGCATAACTATCACTGGAATGTAACCGGTGAACATTTTCATTCGCTTCACGAACAGTTTGAAGGTCAGTATACCGAGCTTGCCGCGGCGATTGACGAGATTGCTGAGCGAATTCGTGCACTGGGTCACAGGGCTCCCGGGAGCTTCCGTGAGTACAATGAGCTTACCACGATAGATGAAGATACCGATCAGCCGAATGCGATGGAGATGGTCCGCAGGCTTGCTGTGGATAATGAAACCGTGCTAAGGACAGCAAGAGAAGCTCTTCCGGCATGCGAAGAGGCCGGCGATGAGGCATCGATAGATCTCATCACTGAGCGGCTGCATACGCACTCCAAAACGGCCTGGATGCTGAGAAGCCACCTCGAATAATACTTACGCAAAATCATTTGATACCGAAAAGCCACGCTGAAGAGCGTGGCTTTTTTTGTTTCAAGGTTGTGTGAGTTAACTTTCCTTAATGAAAAAAAGAGGTGTTTTGAGATCTGCGAGCCAATTAACCCACCTCTGAGCAATCGCTGCTGCCTTTGGCTCACTTTCTTACTCCATTACGGCGAATGATATAGGGACGG
>CAZKIZ010000093.1:0-10241 GCA_964552935.1 uncultured Rhodohalobacter sp.
AAAATATTGTGCTTCTGCGTCCATGAGGAGTTTTCATAGAATGACAGATACTGGTCGAAATTTTGATCCGGTCCAAGATTACTCCCGGCCGTTACAAGTCTGTTTTTATAATTGGTCATTGACTGCACCAATTTTCCGTCGAACCTGTCCCCAAGCTGTATCCAGCCTGTGCCAGTCCACATCATAATATCGGTATGTCTTCCTTCCTCACTAAGTGGATCAAGGTAGAATCCTGAAAGGATCAGATTTCCTTCGTACGTGGTAAGAGAACTAACCAGGTTAAAGTTACTTCCAATGCGGGAGAACCCTTCAGCTAATGGCTGCCAACTTGTTCCATCCCATCGGGCAACACTATTGGCAGAGTTTGAACCGGCCTGGGAAAATTCTCCTCCTGCTATTAGATAGTCGTCGTGCACCTCCAGTGCCCAAATAACAGAAGACCCCGAGTCGAATTGAATCCCACTATCTAAAGCCTCCCAGTCTGAACCATTCCATTTCGCAATATTATTAACCGATGTATCACCATTGTTCAAAAACCCTCCTGCTGCAATAATCTCTCCTCCATAATCTGCGAGGTCTAATATTCCGTCGTCAAAAGCATTACCAAGAGATTGCCAGCTACTTCCATCCCACCGAGCTACAGTCGTTGCTCTGCCTTCTTGATTTATGAGTCTGCCTGCGGCAATTAACGAACCATTTTGAACCAAAAGAGCATCAACAGATCTAAAAAAACTTGCTCCTATGGGTTCAAAGTGTTCGCCGTTCCATCGGGCTATATTGTTGAGATTCTCACCGCCATTATAATACCGGAATCTGCCGCCAATAATGATCTCGCCACCAAAAACCGCGACATCTTCCACAACTCCATCCAAACCTGCCCTGATAAACTGATCGGAAAAGTTGCCGTCATCATCAGAAATAAAACTATTTATCTGTGTATCACTTACCTCAGGCAAATTCTCTTGTTGAATACTATGCCCCGGTAAATCGAGGCCTCGTTCCAGAAAATATTGCTCAGCCTGTATATTTTGAGCTTGTAATGAGAAAAGCTGCGGCAAAAAAATCAGTATAGAAACATAACACAGTATGCATTTTTTCATTTGATGAAATTTTTATTAACAAATTGAGAGATAGAAATTAAATCTTGATAAAGGCTATTTTTCAGTTGAATAGTCCGTTTTAAGCAGAAGAGTTGATCGGTAACTGAAGCAATATCAAAATTGGTCAAGTTTGATACTTTAAGATATACAGCAAACCTATATACATGATTATGTCCAACTTCATGGAGTTTATTATACCTGCCATTTCTTTTTTCTGCAAATTATAAAAGTGAGGAATCACAAGCCTATTACAAAACATTATCAACCGAGGTAATTCGATATAAACTCGGAAATTTTTTGGCCTATTCACCCACTTTAATATTCATCGGTTCGTCTGTTTGAACTAAGCGCCGGGAATTGATTTCATCTATTTATCCTTTTCCGTTACATTAACCCGAACTATCCTCCGCTACGGTCAATCTCAACTCCACTTTTTCTGAATTATGAAATCACACCTGATACTCTATCTGTTTGCACTCATCTCACTCCTGATATTCACCGATATTCTTCACGCTCAAATTGACCGCGAGGTCGGCGAATCGTTTGCCACCCGATCAGAAATCATCGGCCAGCGCGGGATGGTGGCTACCAGTCAGCCATTGGCCACACAGGTAGGGCTCGATATTCTTCGCCAGGGCGGCAACGCGATCGATGCTGCCATCGCCGCAAACGCCGCTATTGGACTGATGGAGCCGACCGGCAACGGGATTGGCGGCGACTTGTTTGCCATCATCTGGCATGCCGAGAGCGAACAGCTTTATGCCATCAACGCAAGCGGGCGATCACCCCGAAATCTTTCGTATGATGAACTGATGGATATCCTGGATGAAAAGGGCGAGGAGAGTATTCCTGCGTACGATCTGCTGTCCGTTTCGGTGCCGGGTGCGGTGGACGGCTGGTTTGAACTTCATGACCGGTTCGGATCTGTTCCGATGAGCACCATCCTGGCTGAGCCGATCTACTATGCCGAGGAGGGATTTCCTGTCAGTGAAGCGATTTCGATGTACTGGCAGCGCTCAGCCGGTTTTTTGAGCGATCAGCCCGGTGCGTTTACTGAAACCTTTACCATAGACGGACGCGGCCCTGAGAAGGGCGAAATTTTCAGGAATCCCGATCTTGGCAATACCTTCCGGCTGCTGGCCGAACAGGGGCGCGATGCGTTTTACCGGGGTGAAATTGCTGAAAAAATTGATGCCTGGATGATTGAGAACGACGGCTATCTCCGCTACGAAGATTTTGACCGGCACACATCTGAATGGATCGATCCCGTTACGGTAAATTACCGCGGATACGATATTTATCAGATCGGCGGCAACAACCAGGGAACGGCCGTTCTTCAGATGCTGAATATCCTGGAGGGTTACGATCTCTCTGAAAAAGGATTTGGTTCAGCCGACGTTCTGCACTTGATGACCGAAGCGAAAAAACTGGCGTATGAGGATCGGGCGAAGCATTACGCAGATTCCGACTTTTACGATCAGCCAACGGAACACCTGCTCTCTAAAGAGTATGCGGCCGAACGCCGGGAGCTGATTGGCGAACGCGCAATGCGTGATGTGACCACGGGCGTGGATGTGATGGAGGATGGAGATACGATCTATCTTACTACAGCCGACAAAGATGGAAATATGGTGTCGCTGATTCAGAGTAATTTTCGCGGTATGGGCACCGGTTTTGTCGTTCCGGGAACGGGATTCAGCTTTCAGAATCGCGGAGAGCTGTTTTCGCTCGATCCCGGTCACCCCAACGTGTACGAGCCGGCCAAACGTCCGTTCCACACCATCATTCCCGGCTTTGCCATGAAAGATGGTGAACCGTGGTTCAGTTACGGAAACATGGGCGGGGCGTATCAGCCTGTTGGCCACGTAAGCATCATCACCAACGTGATCGATTTTGGGATGAACATCCAGGAGGCGGGCGATGCGTTTCGATGGATGCACAACGGCTCAACCGAGCCAACAGAGGATAGCGATGCCTCACTGGATGATGGCGGGACTCTGAATGTGGAATCCGGAATCGATTATGATGTGGTACGTGAACTGCGCCGGCGAGGACATACCGTGCGAATCGGCGAGAGCTTCTTTGGCCGCTACCAGGGAATCCTGTGGGATGCAGAAAAAGGAGTCTATTATGGCGCGTCCGAATCACGTTTTGACGGACAGGCGGCGGGGTATTGAGGTCCCGGTACATGGTATGTCTGTCTTTTACCAAACCACGATCGGTATCGAAATCAACAACGAGAATGATCTTTTGTCATCAGTTGAACAGACGTACCATGTATGGTTTTTGATACGGTCACGGAGCAATTTCTGAAACATGGTATGTCTATCTCTTACCGAAACTCGTTTTGTATTGTAATTAACCACGAGATTAATCACTTCTCATCAGTTGAATAGACATACCATGTTTTTTCCATATCCACTTATTTCCGATACACCAACACTCTCCAGAGAATCGTATAGTTCAGGCTCTCCTGTTTGAACCCATAACTCCGGATCACAGCATCAACCTTTTCGTATGGGTGCAGATAGGTTCGGAATTCACTGCCTCGTATTCGAAACCAGAGATTCACCAGTTTGAAACCAATTCGGGTGAAGACGTTTTCACGGGGAAAAATCAGGCCGTACACGCTGCCGGCTTTTTCCAGGGATGAGGTAAGCAGCTTTTCAAGATCAGGATAGCAGCAGATCACTTTGTCGAGCGTAACAATATCGGCGTTGGGCAGGGAGGTCGCTATTTCGGTGAAGTCACCAAAATGGTATTCCGTTTGATCAGTGAGCCCGCGCTCGGCTGCTTCTTGTTTTGCCACGGTCTGATACGCCCGTGAGGCGTCCACGTTTATTGAGTGTTGAAGCCCGTTTTCAAAAAGTTCAAACTGAATCGCCCCGATGCCGCCGCCTATATCGAGCAGCTTCTTATCTTTTATATCGCATGTCAGTATCGATTCCACCAGGAGGCGAGTTGATTTTTCCGGCCCTCTTCTTCGGTACTTTTTCAGGTCGTCGTGGGCGGTCTTTTCATCAAAGAAGTCGCCGGCATCTTCACAGTGTCCGCAGCAGTTCATATGCGTTTTTAATTGAATATAGTGTGTAGTCCGTTCAGATTACATATGTTTACTCATGATATCAACAACCCAGCACCTGGTATTTTTTTAATGACCAGAGAACTGCTCAATCGTTTATTTTGATGATTCTTGACCTGTTTGGCAGAGAATTTTCACAAATATGAGTTCGGATGAAACACCGTCAATCCTATGAACCATTATTTTAACTTCACTTTTTACGGGTTGTTGACCTGCTTTCTGATTCAGGATATCAGCTATTCCCAGGATACCAGCCGCTACCAGTTCCAGTCCCGGCACATGGGCACTGAAATGAGCATCGTTCTTTACGCTGAGAATAAAGTCGTCGCCATGGAGGCTTCTGATTCAGCATTTAAGCGCATTGAAAAGCTCAACCAGATATTGAGTGATTACGTGGAAGAGAGCGAACTGAATCAATTGTCGGGACTTTCCGGCAGTGGTGAGTGGTTGGAGATCAGCAAACCGTTTTTTGAGATACTTAAAGAATCCATTCAAATATCAGAAAACACCGATGGCCTCTTCGACGTCACCATCGGCCCGATGACGCACAACTGGCGCTATATCCGAAGGTTGCCAGAACCTCAGCTGCCTGACGCAGAGAAGATCAAGCGATTGCAACAGAGAGTTGGGTATTATCATATTGAGCTGGACGATGAAACTGGCAGAGCACGTCTAACGGCCGACGATATGCAGCTCGACCTGGGGGGAATCGCAAAAGGATACGCTGCCAGAGAGGCCTTACGAGTTCTTTATAATCACGGTATCCATTCAGCACTTGTGAATGCCGGTGGAGACATTGCGGCCGGAGCCCCTCCGCCGGGACGAACCCACTGGGAAGTTGCTGTACCAAAAGGTCAGGTGGATGGCAGAGCGGAGCACGTTACTTTTCAACTCACCGGCAAGACGCTCACCACCTCCGGTGATATGTTTCAGTTTATTGAGATTGACGGTGTTCGCTACTCTCACATTCTCAGCCCTGAAACCGGCATTGGCGCAACGGATCAACTTCAGGTAACAGTAATCTCCTCCAACAGTATGTGGGCTGACGCATACGCATCGGCTCTTTCACTGATGGAGCCGGAGGACGGCATCCGTTTAATTGAAAGCCTGGATGAGACGGAGGCGATTATTTACAGGGAATCAGATGGTGAGATACATGAGTGGGTATCAAGCGGCATCCGAAAATATTTACACAGGAAACAACCCGACTGATAAACATTGAGCCACATCTTCGAACCTCTGTGAAAATACGTTAAGGAAACCATCAGGCCGTCAGTTTTTATCCTTTTCGAAACCCTGTCTTACCATAGCTCCCCACCCTTTTTTACCTTTTAAAAAGTCTATAATCCCCGTAATCTGCCACCATGCGTGAATTTGCCGATAACCCAATCCTTCCAGAAATGAGTAGAGCGTAAGAACCATAATATCTTTGTAGCTGCTGTATGTTTTGAATGCCACCTCTTCTGCAAGCACCGAAATGAGCGATACAATCATGCCATAGACAATGGATACGGCCAGAAAAAGAATCACAAAAGAAACATTCATGTAACCGGGAATAAAAAATATGGTGGCGAGGTAAATGTAGCTGGCTATATGAATGATCGGCCCCAATAATTCAAACAGAAGAAAAAATGGCAGCACAAACACACCTATATGTTTGTACCTAGGATTGAACATCATATATTTGTGCTTCCAGAGTGAGTCGGCCAGCCCGCGATGCCAACGGTTTCGCTGGTTTTTCAGACTTTTATAATCTGTCGGTACTTCCGTCCAGCAAATCGGCTCAGGAAGAAACCGGATATTGTACTTCCTTTTGTTGCGTAAAAAATAGCTGTGCAGACGAATAACCAGCTCGATATCTTCTCCCACACTGTCGGTCAGATATCCGCCCACTTCAATCACCGCTTTTCTGTCGAATATCCCAAATGCGCCCGAAATTATAACCAGGCTGTTTAGCGCATCCCAACCCACCCTTCCAAACAAAAAGGCCCTGATGTACTCAACGGACTGCAACCGTCCGAGAAAGCTATCCGGAACATGAATCGCCTTAATTTCTCTGTTCTCTATCTTACACCCGTTTATTACCCGTACAATTCCGCCCGCTGCAATAGTGTCTTTATGCCTGATAAACGTCTGTATCAATTTTTTAAGAACATCCTGTTCCAGGATTGAGTCAGCATCTATGGCGCACAGAAGGTCTTTATCCGAGATATTAATTCCTGCATTCAGCGCATCGGCTTTGCCCCCATTTTTTTTATCAACCACTTTTAACCCTTTAAAATCGGGGTTTTCATAGATTGCGTTGATATCTTTGTGGTCAATGCTTTTTTGGTAGTAAAGGGCGGATTGTTCCAGTTTAAAATGGTTTATCATCCGCTCCAGGGTATCATCACTGCTGCCGTCGTTCACCACTATAATCTCATAATCGGGATATTCCAGCCGCAACAGTGATTCAACAGATTCCACAATATTCCCCGATTCATTGTATGCGGGAACCAGTATGCTAATCGTTTTGTATATCTTTGATTTGAAAAGTGAAGATGGCTTCACGATATCACTCAAAAGAATCTGTTTACGCACAAAAACAAGTGCACTGATAATGAGCAGCAGGTATACGCTGTTGATGATCAAAAAATAACTAATAATCACCCACTCAATAGTATTGATCATATCATTGAGCCCTTCCGGTTCAGGATTGTATTAGACGACATAATCCTTATACCTGTAGTTACCGCATTTATCTTATAGATATACTGAAGCAGTTCCTCTGATGGATTTCCATTTTCGCTGATGTTGTCAATAAACTTTAAATGTGCGTGCATAAATTGCTGCAAGAGTTTATGACCTTCGTCAGGATGCTGAACCAATACTTCAATAATTTTCTTTCTCACTTCAAATTCAAAATCCATTATCATATTGTGCAGATATGATAGATTTACAGAACCACCGAGCATATTTAAAGCATCTATACACGCTATTTTTATTTCTATGTCATCAACCAGTGCATACGACTGAATAAGTGAGCCTGCTTCTTCAACTCTCAGACTGCCCAATGATTCAATAAGCCCAATGATAAGGGGTCTGTTTTTGGTATGAAGTTTAATTTCGTTTAGGCATTCCAGTAAAAAATGACCGTATTCGTAGTAGTTTTGATGAGCAAAGTAGTGTACAACGACCTGTTTAATTTTTGCCGGAATCTTATCATTTAACAATATGCTTTTCAAAGCCTCACCGGTCTGCAGGTGCAGTTCAATTTCATCACGGTGAAAGATGTGCAGTAGTTCCCCAATCATCAGGTTCGATACGTCAGGTCGCTTCATAAAACGGACCAGTGCAATTTTCCTGTCCTCTATATTCTCTGTTTGCTGAAGTGCTTTAGTCGCTCCGTAGGCCAGCTTTAGATTTCTAGACTTGCTTAATTGAGTCAGCCGGGCGGCCACACCCTCTTCAATATGTCCGCAGCTCCCAAAATAGATGCAGGCTAACATCTGTTTTTGTTTTGATGCGGCAAATAGCTTCTTTTTATAAAACTTGTAGAACATACTGTGATCGATGAGCCAGTCCAGCTTCTTGTGGTCATCACCTCTTAAAAGGTCACTCATTTCGGTAATCAGCTCTAAAAAAAACGAAATATCCTTCGTTCGTTTTGTCAGGGATTTAATTAATACGTCTGCATCAGACGGACTCTCTGCTTCTTCAACAAACCGAAAAAGTTTTGCGGAAAAACTCTTTCTGAATTTTTCTCTGTACCGATGCCAGTAGCCTTTTTTTATTCGAGTCCAGAAGGTGTAGGAGAGCAATAAAATAAAGGTCAGTATAAGAAGTACCACCAGCACCAGTACGGTTTGATATGCGGGCGCGAAGAACACGTTTCATCCTGCTTTCAAAAGTTTACGAACCCGAACTACAAATTCCTGCTGCTGGAATGGTTTGGTAATATATTCATCAGCATCCAGCTCAAATCCACGTTCAATATCTTCAGAGCGGGATTTACCAGACACCACAATCACTTTGGTGCTTTCATCAAGGCCGCCACTTCGTAACTCTTTTAGTATATCGTAACCATTCATACCGGGAAGCATCAGATCCAGAATAATCAGCTTGTGCCGTTTGCTTTGCGCACATTTAAGGCCTTCAAGACCGTTGCTGTATGTAGTAATTTCAAACTGAAACTCTCGCTCCAGGATACGCTGTATCAGCATTCGGGTTAATTCGTCGTCTTCAATTATGAGAACATCACTACTTTTCATATTAGAGAGCATTTATAAGGGTTATTTTCACTTCGAGCGGGTACACTAAATACAAGTGCATGGTTATTATCGGCATAAAGAGCATTTTACTTCACTCATTTCTTTATATAAACCTCGACCCCCAGTTATAATAAAAAATATTAATGAATATTAAGATAAATTAATATTTAAATATTCATATAACCTTACACACTCTCCTGATTGAATATTCCCTGCAAATAGCTGCGGACATCTATACTGACGTCCATATAGCAGATATCGATACACCCTGCTCCATTACTGGCCCTCATTATTCATGGAGATTTTATGTGATTCTATAGACGACCTTATGACGCTGACTCTTACTCACTATTTCTGTCAGCCGCAGGCGCTCTCTCTTTGATCAGCTCACCATATTCATTCCACTCTCTGTAGATTCCTGTATGGGGTTCATTTTTGAAATGTGCTTCAGCTTTTAACACGCCATTCACATGCCATGTACGGGCAATTCCTTGCTCATCTTCTCCTCTACGCAAAACTTCCATCCGGAGCTGACCATCCTCATACCATGTTCGTGTGAAATAAGGGTTACTCGATATCGACGGAATACCGTTTTCGTACCAAACATGAAATTCCGTCCGATTGTTGTAATTCCCCTCGTGCACAACCATCAATCTTGGTGTTCCATCAGGCCAGTACCGTGTATAGTAGTTTTTCCCATCTGACACCGAATAATCGGAGTGCAGAATTCCGTCTTCCAGCCGGATAACGCCATCTGCTATCATACCGCCAGAAAATGTGAGACTGGCGTGAACGCTGCCGTCTTTATACGTGGCCAACAGGCTGCCATTCATCTTTTTGCCCTTCCGGTCAAAATAGAGCCCGTCTTCTTCAGAAAGATGGATCTCCGGAAATATATCTGCCGGCTGAACACTGCTCTGTTCATCTGAGGTAGTGCTGCAGGAATAAAACAACATCAACAAAAAAAGTATAGAGATTGAACCTTTCATAATAGCTCTCTGTTTTTTCTCTTTGTACTATTACTATCGGTCAAAAAAGTTAATTCTTAATTCTATTTGATCGGTTTCTCTGTTTAATGAATGACACAATCACACGTATATGAGCAACAAAATTGCTGTTGTAACCGGGGCAAATTCAGGTATTGGGAAAATCACCGCGAGGGCGCTGCTGAATGAGGGCTTCCGGGTAGTAATGATCTGCCGCAATCCTGAAAAAGCTGAGGCGGCCAGGAGAGAGATCACGGAGGATACCGGTAACGATCGGGCGGATATCCTGATCTGCGACCTGAGCGAGATGGATCAAATCCGTGAAACGGCCGCGAAGATAAATGAAAGCTATGAGCGATTGGATCGCCTTGTCAACAATGCCGGATTTCTGCCTGATGGAACCCGCCAGGAGAGTCCCGACGGCATAGAGCTGACGGTTGCGGTGAACCATCTCGCCTATTTTCTGCTGACCCGAGAGCTGATGCCGCTGCTGGAACAGACTCCCAAATCAAGAATTGTGAATGTGGCCTCCGAAGCCCACCGCTACGGGGAGTTTGATCCGGAAAATATCCAGCTTAAGCAAGGGTACTCTGCATCAAAAGCGTACGGAAACTCAAAGCTTTTCAACATTATGTTTACGCATCACCTGAATAAAAAGTTGGAGGGGAAGGATATCACTACTTACAGCCTGCATCCCGGCGTGGTGAACACCAACTTTGCTGCTGAATCGGATTCCTGGTTCGCAAAGCTATTCAATCTCGGGCGGTTTTTCATGAAATCTCCGGAACAGGGTGCTCAGACGACGATATACCTCTGCACGGAG
>CAZKIZ010000094.1:0-2005 GCA_964552935.1 uncultured Rhodohalobacter sp.
TCGGGGTGGTTTGCTCAACAGTCCGCCGGCTGGCGGACGTTTCCGCCACCATTTCTGAGACGCCTTATCCACAACCACCCCGAATGCTTTCGGGGCTTGGTGAATAATGCAGGATAGAAACTGAAAAGTTTGAACGTGCCGGGACAGCTGCTATTGAGTGATGATCCCTGGCGGTTTCTCTACAGAATGTTTCGCTTATAGTGCAAAAACATATAATGAAAAAACCGCCAAAATCAGGGCACTAAGCGGATACCCGCTCCTCAACATTTTTCAATGCGAGCGACTTGATCGCTTCAAACGCCTCAAGTGTTTTCTTAATGTGCTCTTTGGTGTGGCCTGCTGTTGGGATCAGCCGGATCAGTACCATACCTCTTGGCACAACCGGGTAGGCTACGCCGCTCACAAACACGCCGTACTCCTCGCGCAACGTGCGCATGATTGTTGTGCAGAGCTCTGTGCTTCCTTTCGTCAGAACCGGGGTGACGGGGCTTTCTGAAGGGAGTACATTGTAGCCAATATCGATCAACCCTTCCCGCAGAGCTAATGTATTTTCCCAGAGTTGTTCTCTCCATTCGGGATGGCTGCGGATCAATTCGAGACGCTTGCGGGCCGAGACGACAATCGGCATCGGCAGGGATTTAGCGAAAATTTGACTGCGGGTATTGGCTTTCAGAAACTCAATAACTCGAGGTTCGGATGCAACAAAAGCTCCGATCAGCGCAAATGATTTAGCAAAGGTGCCGAAGTAGACATCCACACCATCCTGGCAGCCGAGTTCTGTGCCTGTGCCGGAGCCATCCTCGCCCAGCGTGCCCAGTCCGTGGGCGTCATCAACCAAAAGCCTGAAGTCGTACTTCTCTTTCAGTGCTATGATCTCTTTTAGTTTACCGAGATCTCCGGTCATCCCAAAAACACCTTCTGTAACAACAAGAACAGATGAATCGGGTTTTCTGCGGCGTTCAGCCCGTGCAAGCTGCTTCTCGAGGCTTTCAATGTCGTTATGCTTGAACACAGATTTATCGGCCATGGCAAGCTGCTTGCCGTCTACAATACAGGCGTGGCTGAGCTCATCGTAAATCAAGAAATCGTTACGGTCAACAAGGGCGTGGATAACGCTCATGATTCCCTGGTATCCGTAGTTTAAAAGAAGAGCTTCTTCCTTATGAACAAAATCGGCGAGTTCTTCTTCCAGCGCTTCATGCTCGGTGGAGTTGCCGGTCATCAGGCGGGCTCCCATGGGAACACTTAACCCGTACTCTTCAGCAGCTTCTACATCTGCTTTGCGAACTTCGGGGTGATTACCGATACTCAGATAGTCATTTACACTCCAGACGATCATCTCTTTACCGTTGAACTTCATTACGGGTCCAACCGGACCTTCCAGCCTTGGAAATGTGTAGTAGCCGTAACCGTTTGATGTAAATTCCCCCAAAGGCCCGGGACGGCCTTCCAATTTTTTAAAAAGATCCATAAAGTTGTGTTGTCAGTTAGTCATTATTCAGATGTCAGCCCATATCGTGCAAACCAGCACGTAAACTCAAAAAATGTACGGAAATTGATACCCATGTCAAAAAGGTTGGGGGCTGAATCACATTAAGAATCACGGCACAGGATGTCCCTGCGACGCCACGAGCAGTGTAAACCAATCCTGCCGTTCGAGTTTGATGCGGAGGGCATCTGCCGCTTCACGGATCCTGTCAATGTTTCCGGTGCCGGTAACAGGCTGCGGATTGCATGGAAGCGCCATCAGCCAGGCGAGCGCAATTTGCGATAGTGAAGCGCTGTATTTTTGCTGCATAGGTTCAATGGCGGCCCGGATACGGTGCGATTGTTCATCATCGCGGGTGAAAAGTGCCCCGCCTGAAAATGGTGACCAGAGCATCGGCGATGTACGATTCATCTGCGCCTGATCGAACGTGCCATCAAATATCGGATCGATATGGTGCAGAGAACACTCCACCTGGTTGGTGACAATTGGCAGATCAAGCCTGCTCTGCAGAAGGTC
>CAZKIZ010000094.1:2105-10211 GCA_964552935.1 uncultured Rhodohalobacter sp.
AGGCATACGTCGCATTTACTGGCAATTTCGATTTTTTGACGAAGCGACGGATCCAGCTTCAGTGCTTCGCCAAAACGGGCTTCGTTGGTGTACATTCCGTAGATGTCGGCGTGGTCGAATGTGGTGATGCCGGTTTCAATACAGGATTTTATCCAGCTGAGAGTCTCTTGCGGTGATTGTCCCCAGGAGTCCATTCGCCAAACGCCCGCCGCTATGGCTGAGCATTCCGGGCCGTCCGGGTGTAGTTTAATTCTTTTCAATCTGTTGGGTTTTGTTGGGTTAATGGAGGTTGGGTGATGATGATTCAGGGGCTGTATCTCAGCACAAAAAGTCCGTTGGTGATGTCGCTTACAAGAACTTTATCGCCAGACAGATAGGGGTAGACGGACCATAGTCCTAAGAACTGAGCCCTTCCATTTATAACCGCCTGATTATTGTCGGGAGTGGTGTTGAAAAAGCCGAGAGTCCGTATGCTTTCGGGCAGGGGATTTGAAACATCCAGCACTCGCAGGCCCGCTGTGTAGTTGGCCTGGTACATCAGGCTGCCCTTTACATAAAGGTTATGCGTTATTGCGATCGTATTGTGTTCGTAAAACCCGATCAGCTCAGGCTCCTCAAGATCGCGCACGTCCCAAACGAGAGTCCTTGTACTATTGCCCGTTCTTACCTCATCCAGCTCATCATTCATAAAAAAGTAGGCCTGATCTTCCGTGAGCCATCCCTGATGCGAATATTGTGCACCTTCATAATGCGTGTTAGAGATCGTTGCAGGGCTCTCTTTGTCAGATACATCAGAGATAAGAAAAGAGAGTTCAGCAGAACTGAAGCAAACTTCACTGCCCGCATAGCGCCCATCAGGGCCGCTGTAGTTTACACACTGTGTATCGTGAATATACCCGTCACGAATCACCCCACCGGCTTCCGGTTCAACATGGCATCCTGCATACTCCGGCCGCAGCGGATTCCCGTTCAGGTCAACAATATGGAGCCCACCCTGTTCAGCGCAAATGTTACCGTTAGTAGAGCCGATAATATATGCATATCCGCTATCCTCATTGATGGCGATATTATGCGCATTTCCTATCCTTGAATAGAGATAATCTTCCCTGAAATCCTCAGGCGAATCTTGAATATGTCGCAGACGTGTTAAATCAAACACCTGCATTCCGTGCTCAGCTTGTCCATCACTTACCACATACATAACGTTATTGAACACTTTCATATCTCTCCAGGAAGAAGCGCCTTTTGAGCCGTCGGTTTCATCGTGACGGGCCATCAGAGGATTTGCCTCTGGGGTGTTCTCGGCCGTGGACTCCAATAATTTGCCCAGAACTACCGGCTCTGCAGGGTTGGTAACATCCACAAATGAAATTCCGTCGGTTAATCCAACCAACGCATATTCGCGGGCGGTTTCCGGATCAATCCAGCCCCATACATCATTTAGTCTTTCCCCGCCTAATTCTTCGGGAGTAAGATGTGCGTAGAGCTCAACGTTGTCGCAGGGATATTGTTCGCTCATGCCGTCAAGGCAAGGTGTGTAGTTTAGCTCTTCGGGGTCGGAAGATGTGCTGCAACCCAATAGAAGCAGAGTAATGAAAAGGGGGAGAGTAAGATAGCGGAACATATTTTCCGATTTAAATGTTGTTTAAGTAAGTTATTTATCGTAATAACTTGAATGTTTTTGAAAAAGTACCATTTTTATCTGTTTAACACGAAACGATTAGGTGCCATGGAAGATAATGTAACAGAGGAAGACATTGAAAAATTTGAAGAGATGATTGAAAATCCAACGAAGCATCAGCTAAAAGCGATACACACGGCGCGGGAGCGAGCCTGTATTGATGCAATGAAATCATCTACATCAAAGAATCCCCACAACAAAGGGTCTGATTTAGCCGGACTTTGGAACTACGTCTACGAAGAATACTACCAGATGCAGTAAAATAGAATACGGTCTGACTTACTCCGCAACTACAGTAAGTGCTTTCTCGTGAATCTTATACGAGATTTGCTTTACGGTCTCGCCTGAAAACTCGCCATCAACGTGTATATGCAGCGGGGTGTCGCTCGATAGTTGAAGATTTCTGCAGCTTCCTCGCTCCAGCTTTTTTATATAAGATGGAAACCAAAATAAAAACTGGGGCAGCGTGAGCAGAAGAGAGAACTTGTTCATCGGCCTTACCATTAATAGTTCCATCACACCATCATCGTTGCGGGCCTGCGGTGCCACGATGAACCTGCCTCCCTCCCGAAATCCAATACAGGCTGTAAGCATCAACAGATTTATCGATTCTATCTCCCCTTCGTCTTTTCTGATTTTCAGAGTAGCCGGTACGGATTTTAGAACTGCTTTCAGCGCTCCAAAAATGTATCCGCTTCTGCCAATTTTCTGCTTGAATGCAAGCGTGTACTGGTTCGCGAGACCGTCGAGCCCCAATCCCACGCTGTTCAGGCACCAGCAATTGATATCTCCGCTGCAGCGAATCAGATCAACAGTGCGTCTGCTGCCGCTGGTCAGTAGATTCAGAGCTTTGTTGAGGGAGTCGGGGATACCGTTCATTTTTGCGAAATCATTGCCGCTGCCGAGTGGTATAACTCCAAGCAGGGCACCGCTGTCTGCGGCAACATTGCCTGTTTTGTGAACCGTACCGTCACCTCCGCACGCTACAATCATATCATAGTGGCCGGCCTCCTCTTTCAGTTTGCTCCAAAAGGGGTCGCCGGGTTCCGTTTTCAGCCATTTTGAGCCTGGCCAAATTCCCGCGGCAGCATGGCGTATTTTGTCTTCATCGCGCGATGCTTTCCCTCCGTTTGCAGACGGGTTAAAAATAAAACAGACGCGTTCATTTGAGCCCATAGTTTTTTTGGTGATATAGTCGGCCGGGGAACAGTTACCTGAATTTACGGGTGTTCAGAAGCCCATTCAGCCAGGGTCTTCTGCGGCTTGCCCAGTTGTTTCCAGGTCTCTTCCGACTGGAATTGCTCATCGTAGTGGTTGATTGCGTACAGGATGTTGTACTGAAAATCGATGGATGCTGAAAACGGTTTCAGCAGCTTGAATGCTCCCAGCGGCGCTTTAGATTTTTTAAGTTTCGGATTTGGGTGATGTTTGATAAACTCATCGGCGGCTTCTTCCATGTTGAACGGTTCAGTTCCCTGGACGGAGTACTCGCGATCGCCGGTCTGTTCACGATCAACCCGGAACGCATTGGCCACCTGCAATCCGTAGTCTTCGGCTCCAATCCACCAGCTTTTTGTTTCCTGGCTACCCGCCAAAAGCACGCGATTCCCCTTCATTTGAAGGTGAGTAAGGTTTTCGAAAAAACTGGAGGGGTAAAATATAGTTACCGGGATGTCTGCCTCTTTCAGGATTCTGCACGCTTCGTTTTTGATATCAAAAACCCACCACTGACGAATATCATTGTAGTCTTTTACCAAAGAAGAGAGAAAGCCAATTCGCTTAACACGGGCCGATTTTGCCGCTTCAATCACGTTAATGACCCCGTCAATCTCTGTTTTAAAATCACTCTTTTTTTCGTCCGGCGCGGTGCTCAGGCTCAGGTAGACAAAATCCACATCAGCAAAAGCCGTGCGAAGACTGCCTTTGTCACTGAGATCTCCTTTTAGCAGGTGGATTTCTGCCCCAAGCTTTCTCTGTGCTTTCTGCATATCGCGAACTACGGCGGTGACGGAGTAGCCCTTCTGTTTCAGAACTTTAGTGACGGGAGCGCCAAGCATTCCGGTTGCCCCTACAACTGCAATCGTCTGGATTGTATTCATGATGATACTCAGGGAGTTGAATGTTAATTTTATATGGGATGATGAGTAAAAAGAACATTGTTTGCAAGTGGATGCCGATATTTAGCCTGCATTATTCACAAACATTAGTTGATTTGTTTTATCACTTTGTCCATTAGTACGTTACATCAAACATAGATTAACATTTTATTCAACGTACTGTCAGACCCTGCGCACCGAGCGAAGCTGGTGTCTTTCCAGTCCCGCTATTCGGGGCGATTCCCACGAAGTGAACTTTGCCTGTGGACTGCGCCCCGACGTTTCGGGGTGGTTTGCTCAACAGTCCGCCGGCTGGCGGACGTTTCCGCCACCATTTCCGAGACGCCTCATCCACAACCACCCTGAATGCTTGCAGGGCTTGGTGAATAATGCAGGTGAGTCTGCCCGGGATGAAGATTTGTGTAGTTTTTTACGCAGAGTATCGCCGATTATGCCGCTGAGTTACGCTGATAAAAATTGAGCCAGCATGTGACGGTGATTTAGAATCCAATCTGACCGGGTTTGATTCTTTTCACATTCAGAATTGTAAACCACCTGTTCGATTCCTAATTTTGCAGTCAAAAATGTATTGCGAGGTATCTTCTTGAAACAGACAAAAATCATGACGGAAGAGGATTTGAACCGCACCTATATGCGGTTTGCTCACCAGTTTCTCGAACCGTACGATGATCCCTCTAAACCTGCAATTATCGGTATGCAGACGCGCGGCGTGCATATGGGACGCAGAATTATGCAGATCATAAAAAAACAGTTCAACGCCGTTCCGGACTTTGGAGTACTGGACGTTACGTTTTACCGCGACGATTTCAGGACAAAGTTGAAAATGCCCCAGGTAAAAGTAACCGAAATCCCGTTTGACCTCTACAACCGCGACGTGATACTGGTAGATGATGTTCTTTATACCGGACGAACTGTACGGTCCGCACTTGACGCCCTGATGGCGTTTGGCCGGCCTCACAGCATTAAGTTTTGCTGTATGATTGACCGCGGCCACAGAGAGCTGCCGGTTTCTGCCGATTTTATTGGGATGACCGTTCCCACCTACGCCGACGAGGAGGTAGCGGTGAAGGTGAAAGAGCTGGATGGCGAAGATGCCGTCTATCTTTTGGAAGGCAGAGAGCAGGGGGCTGAATCATGAGTGTAAAACAGACGGATCTTTTTAGTTTTAACCAGAAGCATCTGCTGGGGCTGGCCGATTACTCCGCTGAGGAGATATTATACGTGCTGGAACAGGCAAAAACGTTTCGCGAAGTTCTGGATCGTCCTGTGCCGAAAATTCCTACTCTTCGCGACAAGACGATTGTTAACCTTTTTTACGAGAACAGCACGCGCACGCGGCTCTCTTTTGAATTGGCGCAGAAACGAATGGGCGCTGATGTTGTCAACTTTTCTGCCGGCACATCCAGCACCAAAAAGGGAGAGTCGCTCAAAGATACGATCCGGAACATCAGCTCCATGAAGATCGATATGGTGGTATCGCGCCATGAGAGTCCCGGTGTTCCACACTTTCTAACGCGCTGTGTGGACGCCTCCATCATCAATGCGGGCGATGGTGCCCACGAGCATCCCACGCAGGCACTGCTCGATATGTTTACCATGCAGCAGACGTTTCCCGATTTGAATGGAAAAAAAGTGGCGATTATCGGTGATATCTCTCACAGCCGGGTGGTGCGCTCCAATATTATCGGCCTGACCAAGCTGGGTGCCGAAGTGATCGTTTGCGGACCAAAATCTCTGATGCCTCTCTTCGTAGAATCACTTGGTGTGACCGTTTCCCACAACCTGGATGAGACGCTTGCCTGGTGCGATATTGCGATGGCGCTGCGGATCCAGATGGAGCGGATTGGGGGCGGAACAGACCTGTTTCCAAGCCTGCGTGAGTACCACGAAACGTTTGGGATTAAGATGAGCCACCTCGAGAAATATCCCCACTTTATTGTAATGCACCCCGGCCCGATCAACCGCGGGGTGGAGATGGAGAGCGACGTTGCCGACAGCAGCCGTGCCGTGATCCTGAATCAAGTGACCAACGGTGTTGCCGTTCGTATGGCTATTCTCTATCTGCTGAGCGGTGGGGCGAGGACGTAGATCCCTGGCTGACGGCTGCTCCGTAGTTAAGGGTCACTTCGTGGCCTTTGGCCGTTTGTCGGGTAGATTAAGGGCTTATAGTGAACAAACGTAAATCTTTCAAAAGCCTTCGGAACAGCTTCGACCTACGTTTTACTAAATAGAATTGTAATACAAATTGAAATTGTAAGTTGTAATTTAATTTCCTACAATTCGTTTAATTGATATAAAACGTAGTTCCATATACCCCATGAAAACAACCATCACAAAAAAAGGCCAGATTGTGATTCCGGCAAAATTGCGAAAGAAGTACGATATCACAGCAGGGACGACCATCAGGGTTGATGATGAAGATGGCAAAATTGTGCTAACACCAGTAACGTCAGATTACATTGGTGAACTTCGCGGAATTACGAAAGGATCCGGAGCTTTGAGAGTACTTGAGCAGGAGCGCGAAAAAGAGAGAAAACATGAAACCGATCGTCTTTGACAGTTGGCCTCTCATTGCATTTTTTGATAACGAACCATCGGCCGATAGTGTTGAAAAACTGATTACCACCGCCCTGGCAAAGGAACGTGAGATGAAGATCACGGTCATCAATCTGGGTGAAATATGGTACAGCTATGCCCGAATTTATTCAAATGATGTTGCAGATCAGATAATACAAAATGTTCGATCGATGAATATCGAAATCGTATCTGTAGACTGGGAACTCGCAAAAATTGCAGCCGGCTTTAAAAAATCCGGTGGACTTTCCTATGCTGACTGCTTTGCCGCCGCTTTGACAAAAGAATCTGGTGCTGAACTGATTACCGGAGATCCCGAGTTCAAAAAGCTTGATGACGAGGTGGGGATCATTTGGGTTTAGTTTGTTGATCGTAAATACTGTCAATCTGCAATAGAAAAAGTGTGATGAGAGATCAATGGTCGAGTTTTGAGTCAGCGATGAGGTTTCATACCCGTCTCATAGAGATGATATATTTGTAGAACCTGAAGTTCAGTACAGGATAAGCATTAAAAGTTTGCCGGCGTCGTTGCATACACATAACCCAAGATTTGTAGTGGCAGGGGTAATGTCATAAGATTACGTGTACAGTTCACTACCGAAGCTCCAGCTTAATCAGTAAATGAAAATAACTTCTCTCACAGTTTCACTGGTTTGTTTTTTATTGACAACTAATGTCTTTTCCCAGGATATAAATTATCCCAAGAACATAGAATGGGACAGAGCCGGAGCAGTTACTCCATTTCCTGACACCTCAGAAGTTGACCGCATCTATCGAGTTCCGCCTCCATCAGCAGTGAACGACTGGCAGCTGATTCAATCGGCTATCGATTCGGCCGGGGCTGCCAGCGGTACCAGCCTTGTTCTTTTAAATGAAGGCATCTACACACTGAACCGGCCCCTGATATTTGAAGCGGGCATTCACGACAACGTGTACGTTAAAGGCGCCGGACCCGATCATTTAATGCACACCGGGCCGGGCACCACGTTGAAATTTGATTTCAGTGATCCGGAAACATTCAACGTTCCGGTTTATGGCGGAATGAATGCCGCTATTGCTTTTAAAGGCGGGCGTGATGTCTTGCTTGGAACCATCACAAAATATGATTCGAATACCAACCGGGTTACGATTGCCTCATCGCAAAGTGATCCGGAAGAGGGTGATTTTGTACGGATTCGATCAAACTCAGGGGATTGTAAGAAACACCCCTGCATGGGACAGGTCAACAGGGTGAGTAAGGTGATAAGCAGTTCGCCGCTCGTCCTGGAGCTGGATCATGATTTTAGTCTCACATGGGAGCAGCAGGAAGAGTATGGTGGCCTCACTTTAGATGTCCACACATTTCATGCGCTACAAAATGTAGGTGTTTCATCTCTTGGAATGGTGACAGTTGGGTACCAGGCGGAGCCGCTTCCCGATCACTTTGTATGCAGCGACGAACCGGAGGCGGGCCGATCCCCACACGGCCATCATATAGTAGCATTCAGAGTGTACAACGCCCATGTTAAAGATGTCAGCAGCTACAAGCCGATTGCGAGCCATCTCTATTTCCTTGAATCGTATCAAAACACCGTGTCCGGGAGTTTTTTTAATGATGTTGCCTATAGCCACGGATGTAACGGCGGTCACGGGTATGGTGTGAACTTGTGGCGAAAAAACACCCTGAACCTCATTGAGGATAACATTTTCAGACATCTGAGAAGAGCCATGGCAATAAGCAGGGGAGCTCATAAA
>CAZKIZ010000095.1:0-10175 GCA_964552935.1 uncultured Rhodohalobacter sp.
TCAGGAGTTCTCCGGCGGGCTGACCCGATGATACCCCGAGTGACTCTCTGAATTCGGAAAGATCCGGAAGCTTTTCACGGGATTTCTCTTCGTAGGGTACGATTTTGGCAATTTTCGTTGTGTATCGTTTGATGATCGTCTCTTCTCCGCGTTCTGCTCTTGTCAGATATTCGGCTATCTGTTCCCTGACTTCGTTGACGTTGACCTCTTTTTTACTCATAATGATGTAATTAAATTTATGTACATCATTAATATAATATTTTTTTAGGAATTTTAAATAGGGTGACATTAAGTTGTCACTGCCGTGCTGTATCATACGGGTGAACATTAAATAAACCCATACACAATGATGAATACAGCTTTAAAAATATCCCGAAATTTTCGTCCTGAACCTGTACTTCGTTCAATTTTCAGAGAAGCAGAGCTCGAGCATCGTCAGATTCAGCAGATGTTTGATCTCCTTGGATGGGGAGACCTTCCCGAAGATTTAAAGTACATCATCAAAGAAGATGTGAAAGGATATATTGATGAACTGCGGGGAAGCTACTCTACAAACTGTCCGCTTGTTCAGCGCAGACGCGAGAGTGTGGATTTCTGGGTGAATAGTTTCAAAGACGAAATTTGCTCACTCGAGAGCGCACTGGGTGCACTGAAGACGACACAGCTTCGATAAAAAAATGAAAGTGAATGGTTAAGTAAGTTGGATTGTAATTCTTATCTTTACCAAAATGTAAACGAAAGGATTTCCCCGACATGAATAACCACTCTCCATTTAAGAAAATTACCCGCCAGGGGCTCACCTACGATGACGTACTGCTGGTGCCTAATCATTCCCGCGTGCTGCCGAGAGATGTAGATCTCTCCGTGCACTTAACGCCAACCCTTGAGCTGAAGACGCCGATTATCAGTGCCGCTATGGATACGGTATCTGAATACAGAATGGCAATCGGGCTCGCCCGCGAAGGTGGAATTGCGATGCTCCACAAAAATATGTCGATTGAAGACCAGGCCGAGCATGTGCGCCTTGTGAAGCGAAGTGAAAGCGGTATGATTGTGGACCCCGTTACACTTCCGCCTGACGCAACCGTTAAAGATGCCCGCGCGTTGATGAGAAAGCATAAAATCGGCGGAATTCCAATCGTAGAAGGTGCAAACAGACTGATCGGTATTGTGACCAATCGTGATCTGCGGTTTGAGCATTACGTGGATAAGCGGCTTAGCGAGATCATGACCAGTGAGAATCTCATCACGGCCAAACAGGGTACGGATCTGAATCAGGCGGAGAAAATACTTCAGGAGTATAAAGTGGAGAAGCTGCCGATTGTGGATTCCAATAATATTCTTGTGGGGTTGATCACGTTCAAGGATATAGAGAAGAAGATGAACTTTCCGAACGCCTGCAAAGACAGTATGGGCAGGCTGAGAGTTGGTGCGGCCGTTGGAGTGACTCCGGATACGCTGGACCGCGTAACGGCCCTTGTAGATTCCGGCGTGGATATCATTACAGTGGATACCGCACACGGCCACTCTGAAGGGGTGTTGAAGACCATTGCCAAAATTAAGTCTGAGTATAAAGACCTGAACGTAGTTGGCGGAAACATCGCAACACGTGCCGCGGCCGAGGCACTTGTAGACGCCGGCGCTGATGTTGTGAAAGTTGGTGTCGGGCCGGGATCCATCTGCACAACGCGCGTCGTAACCGGTGTTGGAGTTCCCCAGCTATCGGCCGTGATGGAGGTTGCCGAATACACCAGCAAAAACAATATCGGGCTGATTGCCGATGGCGGGATCAAGCAGACGGGCGATATTCCCAAGGCGATTGCCGGGGGTGCACAGGCTGTTATGATGGGATCGATGTTTGCCGGGGTGGATGAAAGTCCCGGAGAGACAATTATCTACGAATCGAGGAAGTATAAATCCTACCGCGGAATGGGAAGCATTAGTGCAATGGACAAGGGATCAAAAGACCGCTATTTCCAGGATGTGGAAGATGATTTGCGGAAACTTGTTCCCGAAGGTATTGAAGGACGCGTACCTTATAAAGGGTACCTGGGTGAGGTCGTTCACCAGATGAATGGCGGAATTCGTGCCGCAATGGGGTATGTTGGAGCGCCAACCATCGAAGAACTGCAGAAAGCTGAATTTGTTCAGATTTCGGCAGCCAGCTACAGGGAGAGCCATCCGCACTCCGTTCAGATAACAAAAGAAGCGCCCAACTACTCGGTATCGTAGCGTTGAAAAAGAAAGTGCTGATCATCGCCTACTACTTCCCGCCAATGGGAGGGAGTGGCGTGCAGAGACCACTGAAGTTCGCAAAATACCTGAAAGATTACGGCTGGGAACCTATTGTAGTAGCCCCGGAACCTGGAATATATCACACGTTTGATGAGTCGCTCATCCAGGAACTTAAAGATTCATCTATCCGTGTTGAAAGGGTTCCGAATAGTTTTCTTTTCGGAGCAGGACGCAGAAAGGCAAAATCGTCGCCGAAGAGCCCATGGAAAACAACTCTGCTGAAATGGATCACATCCTGGTTCTTTCTTCCCGATAACAAAAAAGGATGGATAAGCAGCGCTGTACAACGGTGTGTTGAAATTAATAACAGAGAGACGATAGCAGCTGTTTTTGCCACTGCGCCGCCATACAGCAATCTCATTGCGGCCAGGCAGATCAAAGAGAAAACCGGTCTGCCTGTGGTGATGGACCTGCGTGATGACTGGCTTGAGAGCCACCTTATTCACTATCCAACGCAATGGCACTTCAAAAAAATGAAGGCGATTGAAAAAGATACGCTTAAGGCTGCAAATCACATCACAGCAGTAAATAAGTTTTACACTTCAAAAATTGCAGACAGGCTCGGGGATGAATGCCCGGAAACGACGGTCATTCCAAACGGTTTTGATCAGGAGAATTTTGATCGTGCAGTTCCGGCTGGAGACGATGACGTTTTTTCGATACTCTATAGCGGACTGTTTTATGGAAGCCGGAAGCCGGATTGGTTCTTGCAATCGGTATGTAGAGTAATAGAGCGAAATTCAGAGTTTCGTGAAAAGATTCAGATACAGTTCCAGGGAGGGTTAGATCAGTCTCACTGGAAAACCATAAATCAAATGGGATTGACCGATATTGTTATCGATTTCGGGTACCTGAAGCACCAGGATGCAGTTCAGAATCTTGTGAATTCAGACCTGCTTTTTCTGACACTTGGAAACCGAAAACATATCAGTGCGGTTACACCCGGGAAAGTTTTTGAGTATATGGGGAGCTTAAAGCCTATACTGGCCTTTATACCGGATGGAGTAACGCGTTCTCTGCTAGAAGAATATGGCGCGGCGGCCGTGGTAGGAATAAAAGATGTGGATGCAGGAGCGGATGCTATAGAAGATTTTTTTGAGAAATGGAAGAGTGGCGGCCTGCCCGGGGGAGATCCCGGATTTGTAAAACAGTTTGAAAGAGCACATACAGCCGGAGTCCTCTCACATATTTTGGAAGGTTTGACTGAAGAGGAAAAAGCAGTTAGCCGATAACTCCCAAAGGAGCTCTGCTAAACTTAGAGTTTTTTATATTGAAAATGCATTTATACATTATTTTCTATGTGGGAATTTATACGGAAAATATTTTCAGAGCGAGAGGGTGATGTAACCGTCGTGGTGCTGGATGACCAGGATCCGGATGGTTCCAGTTCGTTTAAGCTGGCAGCCCAGGATATTGTGAAAATCACGCTTTTTGTGGTGATTGTTTCGGTACTCTTCACGACGATCATTTTTTTTGCAACACCACTCGGCTCACTTTACCAGCGCCAGCAGGACGAATCACTCCGAACTGAAGCGATTGCTATTACGGAGCGTCTTGTCTCCCTGCGCGACTCGCTTGAGGCGAGAGATCGTCAGCTGAATGATATGAAGGAGGTACTTCAAACGGTTCGGGATACCGCATTTGATGTTCCCTCAGCCAACAGAGTCCAGCAGATTTCCCAGGGAAGTGAATTCAGGGAGACACCGTTTTTAAACGCTTATGATATGTTGTCGCAAAATGAAATTATTTTTGCCGGAGCACTGGACAGAACACCGGATTTCCCTGCAAATTATCCTATAAGAGGCACATTTAGTCAGGGCTTTGAGCCAGATAAGGGACATTACGGGATTGATATAGCGGCCAGGATAAATGAAAATTTTACTGCACTGGCCGACGGTGTGGTTATCCATACAGACTGGACAATCAATTATGGACACGTAATTTATCTGCAGCACAGCGATGGAATCATTACAGTTTATAAGCACGCGTCAAAAATTTTGAAACAACAGGGCGACTTTGTTCTAAAAGGAGATATTTTGGGAACAGTTGCCGACATTGGAGTATTAAGCAGCGGATCGCATTTGCACCTAGAAATATGGAAGAATGGAATTCCACAAAACCCAGAAATGTATTTAATTAACTAATCGAGCAATGTTTAAAAAAGAGGATAAAACAACCGTGGTAGGATCAAAAAATCAATCCCCTTCGCTGAATATGATCAGCGAAGGAACAACACTTACAGGAAAGATAGAAACCCAGAACGATATCCGTATCGCGGGTAAAACCGATGGCGAGGTAAGCTCCAAAGGCAAACTGATTGTCACTTCATCCGGTGTGCTTGAAGGTGGTATAAATGCACAGGACGCAGACATCGCCGGAAAAGTTGAAGGTGAACTTCGAATATCAAACAAATTGACGCTGCGCCAGTCTGCAGTTGTAAATGGTGATATTTATACAAAAACACTGATCGTTGAAGAGGGTGCAGAAATGAACGGTGCGTGCAACATGGGCTCAAGCGCAACAGCTTCTAAAAAAACGGGATCTGATTTGTCTTCGTCAACATTGACTTCAAAAGAGAAAAGTTCTTTTAAGAAGTCTTAATTCTCAATACAGCATTCTTGAAAGAATTCGGAAACCGGCAATACTTACAGTATTTATCTTTGGGAGTGGAAATAGCGGCCGGACTCAGTATTCCAATACTTGTGGGCTACTGGATCGACAGAAGCTGGGATACGCTGCCCTGGTTTACGTTTCTTGGAATTATAACAGGGGTAGCCACGATGCTTGTTATCATGATTCGGGTGGCGCGGGATGTTTCCGGCAAGGATCAGGATTAATAGATGAATCTATCTGCCCAAACTCTCTCACGAAATATTTTCGCCGGGCTGGTTCTGTTTTTTTTACTGGTAGGCGTTCTTTTGCCCGCAGATTTACAAGTGGGCTGGGGGATGGGATATTTAGTTGGCCTGCTTGCTATTGTGCTCCATTTCGTAATGTCTTTCTTTTCCAAAAAGTGGTCAGATGAACACTTTTTTCTCCTATATACGCCGGCAATGATAGTTCGGTTAATCATCGTTTTGGCAATCTTTATTGGTTTACTGATATGGGAAAAATTTGACCAATTTAGTTTTACTGTTAGTTTTTTAATTTCTTATATTTGTCATTCTGTAATCAATATTATTTTGTTGAATAAAGAACTAACAGACCGATCAGGTTGAAGTAATTAAAATATGCTACAAGCTTTGCGCCATTTTCTGATCTTATCTCTTATTTTATTGGTGCTAAATCCATCTGCTTTTGCAAACCAAAATGCATCTGAAGCGGGCGATGAACCCGTTATTGATGTAATGGGCAAAGTTGTTGACCACGATTACCTCGAGGTGCTGGGAGCTAAGATTTATCTACCGAGAATTTTTATTGTTGATGGCAGTCTGCACGTTTATGCGAACACACAAAGCGCACTTGAGTCGGGTGAGTTTCAACGTGTGGAAGGAGCCATTGTCAGAGCTGACGGTGCACCGGTTTCTCTCGATATGTCCATAACATCGCACCTGATGTACGTATGGTTTGGAATTATTTTAACACTTATCTGCACCATCTGGGCTGCACGTCGATATCGCAGGGGCGTTGGGCGTACAACTGAGCCAACGGGAGCAGCTCATAATATATTCGAAGTATTTTTTGTCTTCATTCGCGATGATATTGCTAAAGAGTATATATCACCCGATAAATACAAACGATTTGTACCCTACCTGTTTTCAGTGTTCATGGCGATATCATTCATGAACCTTTTTGGTCTTTTCCCCTGGGGAGTATCGGCAACGGCAGATTTAACGGTGACGGCAACGCTTGCTGGAATTACGTTTTTCATCACACAGTTTAATGGCTCTAAAGATCACTGGCAGCACGTATTTATGTTTCCCGGTGTTCATCCGCTAATCAGGATCATTCTCACTCCGGTTGAAATTTTAGGTCTGTTTACCAAGCCTTTTGCGTTGGCTATACGTCTTTTCGCAAACATGTTATCAGGGAAAATTTTGATCGTCTGTATACTCGGTCTGATCTTTATTTTCACAGATATTTTCGGGCCCATGATTGGTGTGGGATCGAGCGTTGTTTGGGTCTCCTTAACAGCTGCTCTCTACATTCTAAAAGCTTTTATTGCACTTCTTCAGGCGTATATATTCACGCTGTTATCGGCCGTATTTATTGGAATGGCCGCTGAAGAGCATCATCACGAAGATCATGATACTAATGTTGCAACAGCAACTGAAGTAACTACATAACAACTACTACAACTTAACAAAACAACAAAGGTAAAAGATATGGGATTCTTAGCAGCAGGACTTGGAGCTGGACTTATTACACTCGGCGCCGGAATCGGAATCGGGTTGATTGGTAAAAGCGCGGTAGAAAGTATCGCACGTCAGCCAGAAGCGGCAGGCGACATTCGTGGCGCGATGATTTTGACGGCAGCATTTATTGAGGGTGTAGCTCTCTTTGCAGCTGTTGTTACAGCTATTTTGGCTCTTAACATTACTGTCTAAAACACAATACTATGTTCTTTATAGCAAGCGGAGGGGGCATTCTTTCCTTTAATACAGGATTTGCGATATGGGTATTAATATCCATGGTTGTATTTCTTGTCATTATGGGAAAGTACGCGGTTCCTCCAATCATGAAGGCGCTCGATGAAAGAGAATCTCGTATTAAAGATTCTCTGGAGTCTGCTGAGCAGGCACTCGCCAAAGCTGAGCAGATCTCGAAAGATAACCAGAAAGCGTTGAAAGAGGCTGAGGTGATGGCACAAAAAATCCGAAAGGAAGCCCTTGAAGAGGCCGAACTTCTGCGTGCTGATAAGATCGAAAAAGCCAGGAAAGAGGCAGTTAAGATTGTAGAAGATGCTAAACGCACTATTGAGCAAGAGAAAAAGCAAGCCCTTACAGAACTCAGAAATGAAGTTGCTGAATTGGCTGTCCGCTCAGCTTCTATGATAATTGACGCAGAACTCGATCAGGCAAAGAACAAGAAACTTGTAGATAAATTCATTGGCGATTTATCTAAAAACTAAAGGAAGCTAATGGTTTCGAAAGCAGCCCGAAGATACGCTAAAGCTCTTCTGCAATCTGCAATAGAGCAAAACATACTCGGGGATGTTGAAAAGGATATCCGGTTTATTAGCAAAACTCTCAGTGATTCTCACGAACTAAAGGTTTTTTTGAGAAGCCCTGTCATAAAAGGTGAAGATAAACTACGGGGTCTTACTTCAATTTTTGGCAGCCATATCTCTAAGGAGACAATGGGCCTGTTGAATCTTTTAGCAGAAAAGAATAGAGAAAATCTGCTTGCGGATATCTGCACAGGCTTTATCAATCTTTATAACGATCACCAGGGAATTATTAAGGTAGATGTTATATCCGCAATGGAGCTGGATAAAAAGCAGAAAAAAACTCTCCAGGATGAACTGTCTGATTCTACCGGTAAAAAAGTAGATATGAGTTTATCTGTAGACGAAAGTCTGGTTGGTGGTCTAGTCGTTAAAATTGGCGATACCGTTATAGACGGCTCTGTGAAACACAAAATAAGAATGCTTAAAAATCAGTTTGCAGTAGGTACTGCAGTATAAAAAAGTAGGGACGAATATGAGTCAAGTACGACCTGATGAAGTTTCAGATATTTTAAGAAAACAACTTTCCGGCTTCGATAATGAAGCTGAGACGTACGATATGGGTACCGTTCTTGAGGTTGGAGACGGTATTGCCCGTGTTTACGGTTTGTCGAAAGTTCAGGCAGGTGAACTGGTTGAACTGCCGGATTCTATAGATCAGAATGGTAATCCTATTCGGGGCATGGTATTGAACCTTGAGGAGGACAATGCCGGGATCGTTCTTTTTGGAAAATCAACCCCGGTGGAAGAAGGCCATACCGTAAAACGTACCAAGTCGATTGCATCACTTCCTGTAGGCGATGAAATTCTTGGAAGGGTCATCGATCCGCTTGGCCGTCCATTGGATGGTAAAGGCGAAATTACCGGTGATAAAATAAATGTACCTCTCGAGAGAAAAGCCCCCGGCGTTATTTATCGTCAGCCCGTGGATGAACCTCTGCAGACCGGAATTAAAGCTATTGACTCGTTAATACCGATCGGGCGCGGACAGCGAGAATTGATTATTGGTGATCGCCAGACTGGAAAAACTGCCGTAGCGGTAGATACAATCATCAATCAAAAGTACACACAGGATTCTGATAAGCCTGTTGTATGTATTTATGTGGCGGTTGGTCAGAAAGGATCTACTGTTGCAAATATCGTAAAGACATTCGAAGAAAATAGTGCCATCGACTACACCGTAGTTGTGTCTGCACCCGCCAGTTCCTCTGCACCGATGCGTTATATTGCACCGTTTGCCGGGGCGGCCATTGGTGAGTATTTCCGCGACACGGGCCGTCACGCTCTTGTAGTGTATGATGATCTTTCAAAGCAGGCGGTTGCCTATCGTGAACTTTCCCTGTTGTTGAAGCGTCCACCGGGTCGTGAAGCGTATCCTGGCGATGTATTCTACCTGCACAGCCGTCTTCTGGAACGGGCTGCAAAAATCATTGATAATGATGAAGTAGCAGGTTTGATGAATAACATACCTGAAGAACTCAAACCGATGGTAAAAGGCGGCGGATCACTTACGGCACTTCCGGTCATTGAAACACAGGCGGGTGATGTTTCTGCATATATCCCAACGAACGTAATCTCCATTACTGACGGTCAGATTTTCCTTGATACAGACCTGTTTAACTCCGGTATAAGACCGGCTATTGATGTGGGTATCTCTGTATCACGTGTGGGTGGTTCTGCACAGGTGAAGTCGATGAAGAAACTTTCAGGTACATTAAAGCTTGATCTCGCACAATACCGTGAGCTTGAGGCTTTTGCCAAGTTTGGTTCTGATCTGGATGCCTCAACTCAGCGACAGCTGAAGCGCGGTGAACGAACGGTTGAACTGATGAAGCAGGGCGAATATGTGCCGCTCCCTGTTGAACAACAAATTGCTCTTTTGAAAATCAATAATGAGGGCCTTCTCGATAAGCTGCCGGTTGAAAAAATTGGTGAGTTTGAAGAGATGTACCTCGAGACGATCGGTGCTAAATTCAGTAAGAAGATGCAAGATCTCTCAAAAAGCGGTGTGCTTGATGACTCCTTCGGCGAAGAGCTTTTGAACTCTGCAAACAGCGTTATTGATCAAATTCTGGCGACATCAGGGGATAACTAAATGGCAAATCTGAGGGACATACGTAACCGTATTTCATCGGTTAATAATACGCAGCAGATCACAAAAGCCATGAAAATGGTTGCGGCTGCAAAATTACGTAAAGCTCAGGCCCGGATGACCTCGATGCGTCCGTTTGCTGAAAAAATGAAAGAAGTTGTCTCTCGCCTTGTTTCTGCCTCAGATTCAGATAATAAACTGTTGCGGAAACCTGACGAAGTAGATCGCGTGTTAATGATTGTTGTTGGATCCGATAAAGGACTTTGCGGGGGTTTTAATAATAATCTCTTTAAAGTTGTAGAAAGTCATATATCAAATCATCTTTCTGAACTGAACGAAGCCGGTAAACTGGATCTGATCACGATTGGAAAAAAGTCTACGGCATACTTTAAGAAAAGGGACTATAAAATTACCGATAAACATCCGGGATTTTTCGATGATCTCAATTACGAAAAAACATCGGATATTATGGAGTCGGCAATTGAAAAATTTGCCGATGAAACATACGATAAAGTGATCATCGCCTATAATGAATTTAAGACTGTGATCGCTCAGAATCGTATTATTAACCAGGTTCTGCCTGTGGATACAGATTCTTTGAAAAAAGATGAGAATGAGGAT
>CAZKIZ010000096.1:0-10166 GCA_964552935.1 uncultured Rhodohalobacter sp.
GGTTGGGGCAAAATCGTGGGAAATCATGCTTCAATTTTTGATGGAGTCGATTGTAATCTGTCTCTTTGGCGGAGTCATCGGAGTTTTGCTTTCTATCGGCATCACAGAACTTATCAACCAGATATTTGTGGCCTATATGGACTGGACCACCGTATTAAACGCAATCCTCATCTGTACGGCTGTAGGCCTGCTCTTTGGATATCTGCCCTCCAGCCGGGCAGCAAAGTCCGATCCAATTGAATCACTCAGGTACGAATAGTTATGAACATCATTGAAGTATTCCGGCAATCATTCGACTCCCTGCGATCCAACAAACTGCGTTCGTCATTAACGCTGCTGGCGATATCGGTAGGTGTTTTTGCAATCATAAGCGCAAATACCGCCGTGCTTGTTTTAGATACCTATTTTAAAGACACCCTGAGCCTCATGGGCGGGGATGTAATTACGATATCCAAAACACCCGCAATCTCTATGGGGCCCACTGACTGGGAACTTTACAGAAATCGCCAGGATATTACGATTGACCAGATGGAGCGGCTGCAAAGTTTAAGTGCTCAGGCGTCTGAGGTCGGGCCTAATCGAACCTACAGGATGACGCGCGTTACGTTCGAAGATGAAGATACTGAACCGAATATAGCCATCAGGGGAGGCAACGAGTATTATCTCGATAACAATGCCTATACTCTCAGCAGTGGCAGAAACATACTGCCTCAGGACGTAGACTATGCGCGTGCGGTTGCGGTGATTGGCGCAGATGTTGAGTCGGCGCTGTTTGAGCGGCAAGATGCACTTGGGAAAACTATCCGCATAGAGGGTCGTCCATACACCGTGGTTGGGGTAGTGGAGGCGAAAGGTAATGTTTTTGGCAATACGCTGGATCGGTTCGTGGTGGTACCTTATTCGAACCTTGCTGGACTCTATGGCAGAAACCAAAATATTGGCATACAGGTAAGGGCCGGATCAGTTGAAAACATCCAGGCGGCAATAGACGAAATCACGGGGGTTTTGCGCGTGATTCGAAAAGTGGACCCGCAGAACGCAAATGATTTTGAAATCACAACCAATGAGTCGCTCAGCAACACGTTCGAAAGCTTTACCGGAATTCTCTATACCATTGGATTTGTAATTGGTGGCATTGTGCTGCTGGGTGCGGGTATCGGGGTGATGAATATTATGCTGGTTTCCGTGAGTGAACGGACGCGCGAAATAGGTCTTCGAAAATCGGTTGGCGCAACGAAAAAAGCGATTGTATCTCAGTTTTTGATGGAGACGGTTGCGATCTGCCAAATTGGTGGTGTAATCGGTATCATCGCCGGAGTTTTACTGGGCAACGCGGCGGCTCTCTACCTGGAAGCCAATATCGTTGTACCCTGGGCCTCAGCCGTGGGCGGAATTATCGGTATGACCGTCATTGGTGTACTATTTGGCGTCTACCCGGCATACAAAGCCGCACAGCTCGATCCAATTGAGAGCCTGCGATACGAATAGTATAAATACCCTGCCTGATAGCTTTGCTTGAACATGCTTTGTGGTTGCATTACAGAAGCGACACTTGTATGTCTAACTATGTGCTATTCTGAATGACTATTCAAAATTTACAAACTGAACGATTTTTAGTTAATCTTCTTTCTCCTTACAGATCAACCTGTTATCTTATATTTTTAACAAATAAATGATAGAGTCATGGAAGAAGATATTTTGAATAGCCTCAACGAAGATTTGGAAGATGTAATTGATGAAGGCCGCCAGCTCATTGAAGATGCGGAGTTGAAAGAGCGGTTTAACGAAGCTAAAACCGATGCAGAACTCTTTATTCGTAAGCATCCTATTCAGAGCGTTATTGCAGGTGTACTGGCCGGATATATTATTGGTAAAATCTTCAAATCCTAACCTCAATGTCCCAATTTGAGGAGAACTCAGCTGATGAAGATCTGAATCCCGGTAAAGATCTAAAATCATATATCGAGAGCCGGATTGAGCTTTTCTCTATATCCATAGCAGAACAGATCGCATCGGCTGCATCTGCATCAATTCATAAATTCGTCGGGATATTGTTCCTGAGTGTTGGCGCGATATTCCTATGGATAGCACTCGGTTTTTTCCTCGGAGAACTTCTCGATAGTCAGGCTCTTGGTTTCCTGCTTGCGGGGTTGCCTCTGTTTTTACTTGGGATCATATTATACAACAGGAGCTCAAAAAATCTTGAAGAGAAGATTCAGTCTGAAATTATCCAAAAAGTTACCTATCAAATAGGTTCTGCCACGCGGAAAAAAGAAGAAGCGGAAGAGAACTCTACATCTTAAACTAAATATATAAGGCTCTGAGTAAACGAAACGACATATCACTCGATAAAATAAAGCGCAGAAAAGATGAGCTGCAGGCCGAGATAGACAGGATTGAAGAAAATTACGCTCAAAAAGCTTCAAAAATACAGAGCGGGATAAAAAAAACTCTTCAGCCGGTCAAAAATATTCGGAGGAAGCCATTCACTGCAGTTGGAATTTCTATAGCAATTGGCTTTATAGTTGGTTTTTCAGGCAAAAAAAAATCGAAAGGAAATTACGCTCCTTCAGGAAATTATGGCACCGGCTTCACTTCTCTTTTTTTGGCGGAGTTAAAACGGATGGCAGCTCAGCGGGCGATGGTTTTTGTATCTGAGGCAATTGATCAAAAAGTGATGCCAAGATTCACTGATAAATACAAGCAGGACAAAAACGCTGAGAAGAGAACAGAAAAAAGTGATCAGGTTTAAAAAAGAGCGCCGATGAAGTCTATTTATCAACCATAACCCCAAGAAAGGCGTGGTCTCTCTCAACTTGTTAAAGACAGTATCCATCAGCGGAAACTACGAGATAACGCTCTCTTTATACTCAGTATTGGTGATCCTCGATAGATCTACGAATCGAACACAGACTGTAACTATATTTCAGAAGGCTGATGAGCGTAATTTACCTGTCACCCCCAGAATCAGCGTGCAGACGCGGCAGTAGTGCAAGCTTCGTTTACGGAAGACCTAATAAAAAACATCGAAATTTCTACTTGAAACCCCTTCCTTTCTATTCGCCCTCAAAAAAACGCTCAGCTATAGCCATCTTCAAGATTTATGGAGGTTGAAATATTATCGATTGGATTTAATGATCTTAAAAAAAAAGAGCCATTCTCCTGAACTTTTATTCTGCTCACATCGTCTGATGGTTACAAGCAAATAATTTTAGCTGTTAACCTGAGCTCGTTTCTTAACAATCATGTCCGAAAAGTTTCCAACAAAACATGGAGATTCACCAGCTTTTGGAAGGTTGATGGAAAGCTACCTTCGTTTCTTCGCGCTCAGACTGCGAAAAAAACATGAATCCTTTGTTCGGGTAAACCGAATTGTGATTGAATGGAACAGATCATAGATCGATTTATGGTTCTGAGACGGTATCAACAGGCTAATTTGTTAAAAAAAGTATTTTTATATCAAACAGGAATAAATTTACTGTAACTCTGCTTACACTTCTCCGTAATAACTTCAAAACAAGTTCAAAACATCTACTATGATTCGACTAATTATTATTGGAATTACATTACTGCTTTTCCCGCTGCTTGCAACTGCTCAAACGGCAACTGTTACGCTCCAGGAGGCCGTTGAGATTGCATTAGAAAACAATTACCAGCTCAAACAGGCGCAAAATAATCAGGATCTCGCCGATACCAGAGTTTTTAGTGCAAAAGCTGATTTTGCACCATCCCTAAACGCAAGTTTTAACGGATCGCGTAACGTGGGACGTCAGTTTGTGCAGGAAGATCTCTCCTTTGATGACCGTACAACCTATAACCTGGGTGGCAGCATCAATACGAATCTTACGGTTTTTAACGGGTTTAGCAATATCGCTAATCTGCGGCAAGCCCGTGCTGATAAGGCATCCGAAGAGCAGAGTTACAACAGGCTCAGAGAGAACGTCATTTTCACTACGGCAAGCAGGTATTTGCAGGTTGTATTGAACGAGGAGCTTTTGAAGATTGCAGAATCCTCGCTGGAAGCGTCTCAAAGCCAGCTTGAGCAGGTAGAGGCACAGGTTGAAGTGGGATCCAGACCTACGGTGGACCTGTTCAATCAGGAAGCTGCGGTAGCTACGGATGAACTTGTTGTCATTCAGCGTGAAAATGCACTTGAAGTAAGCAAAGCTCAGCTTATCAGAATTATGCAGGATGACGCTATTACTGAGGTACAAACACTTGTGCCATCTATCGATGAGTTAAGCATTATGCCGGTAGATCTGAATCTTCAGGAAATGATTGATGCAGCCCTGAATAACCGAAGCGACTACAAAGCACAGGAGTTTGCCATTGAGGGGAATCGGCAGAACCAAACTATTGTACGTTCAAACCTTCTTCCATCGATAACAGCAAGCGCAGGTATCAATACGCGATATAGTGACCAGTTTACTCTGCCCGGTCTTGGAGAAGGTACCGTTCCTTTTACCGACCAGTTTTTTGATCAGCAGATTAGTCGGTCGATCGGTTTTTCAGTCTCTATTCCAATTTTCAACCGGTGGAATAACCGAACAAACCTTCAAAGCGCACAAATTCAGCTAAAGAACAGCCAGCTGGAACTTGATAATATTCAGTTTCAGATTACGGAAGAAGTTCGCCAGGCGTACAACGACTACAAAGCGATCGTGAAAGAGATGGAATCTTCACTGAAAGCACTGATCGCGGCCGAACGAGCTTTTGAAACGGAGCAGCAGCGCTATGAGATCGGATCTACAACCTTAATTGAACTGAACCAGGCGAACGCAAACTTTGTGCAGGCGCAATCGGAGCGGGTTCAATCGGTTTACGACTTTATTTTTCAAGAGCAGCTGCTCGACTACTATATCGGTCAACTTGACCAATCGATACGAATCAACTAAAAAAATAATTGGGAACGATGGGAAAGCAACAATCAGCAACAAAACGACTACTTAAAATTTTAGGGATACTTGTTGTCCTTCTGATATCTGTTGGCGTACTGGCAAACGTGATGGGTTGGATGGATACAGGTGATTCCGAGAAAGCGGTTGAAACAGCCGAAGCTGAACTGCGAACCATCACACAGATTGTATCGGCATCGGGCCGAATTCAGCCGGAAGTCGAAGTGATTATCCGGCCGGATGTGTCGGGTGAGATCATTGAACTGACGGTGCGAGAAGGTGATTTTGTCCGTGAGGGCGACCTTCTTCTCAGGATAAAGCCCGATATTTACCAGGCCAGAATTGATGAACTCAATGCGGGTCTGCTCTCTCAGCAGTCGCGGATGGAACAGGCCAGGGCGCAAATGCTGCAGTCTGAAGTGGAGTATTTAAAGAACAAACAGCTCTACGACAGGAACCTGATTTCTGAACTTGAATTTATGCAAACTCAAAACAACTTTGAGGCGCAGAAATCAAACTTCAAAGCAACTGAATACCAGATTGAAAGCGCACGTGCACAGCTGCGCCGAGCCGAGGAAGAGCTGCAGCAGACCGTTATCCGATCTCCGAAAGACGGAACCATCAGCCGCCTGAATATTGAGCGCGGAGAACGTGTACTTGGTAACGCGCAAACTGCCGGAACTGAAATGATGAGAATTGCACGCTTGAACCAGATGGAAGTGGAAGTTGAGGTTAATGAAAACGATATCGTAAACGTAACCGCGGGCGATACCACAGACATAGAGGTGGACGCCTATCCAAACCGATCATTTGAGGGAACCGTAACCGAAATAGCTAATTCAGCCGATATAACCGGCACCGGTTCGGCAGAACAGATCACCAACTATAAGGTGAAAATAAGAATTACGACTCCTCACAACTTAAATTCAGGGCCTGAAGCGCAAATTGTGCAGGTATCAGATCAGGAATCACCTTCTGCCGCTCCTTCACCAATATTTAAGCCGGGAATGTCTGCTACGGTAGATATACGAACCAATACGGTTTATGATGTTGTTTCCGTGCCGATCCAGGCGGTTACGGTCCGTGATTTTGCTGCAGAGAAAGCTGAATCCGACACCGTAGATACAGCCAACGGGGAGCAAACCAGGCAGAGATCAGCATCGGGCCGCAGCGAAGATTTCAGACGCGTTGTGTTCGTGAACGATAATGGCATAGCCAAAAGAGTACCGGTTGAAACCGGAATCAGCGATAATACGCATATCCAGATTTTGAGCGGAGTGGATTCCGGAATGGAAATTATAACCGGCAGCTACAGGGTTCTTTCGAGAGAACTGAAAGACGGGGACGCCATTCGGGCGACTCAGCGGCCGCAATTTGCTTCTAACTAAAAGGGATCAGAAATATGAGTCAGCCGGTTATTGAAATCAGGGATTTGAAGAAAATTTATAAAATGGGTTCCATGCTCGTGAATGCGCTCAATGGAGTCTCCTTTGATGTTGCTTCTAACGAATACATTGCCATAATGGGCCCTTCCGGCTCGGGCAAATCCACGCTAATGAACATGATTGGATGTCTGGATACACCAACATCGGGCACTTACATTTTGAACAATCACGATGTAAGTAAGCTGGATGACGGCGAGCTTGCCGAAGCAAGAAACAGGGAGATTGGATTCGTATTTCAAACCTTTAACCTGCTCCCAAGAACGGACTGCCTCAGCAATGTAGAGCTGCCGCTTATTTACGCAGGAGTGAAAACGTCGGAGCGTAGAAAACGAGCAGCAGATACGCTCACAAAAGTTGGCCTGGGCGATCGGATGGATCATAAACCAAATGAGCTTTCAGGCGGACAGCGACAGCGTGTGGCCATTGCCCGTGCACTGGTTAACAATCCGTCAATTTTGCTGGCTGATGAACCTACCGGTAATTTGGACACAAAGACCGGCGAAGAGATTATGAACCTGTTTGAAGAGCTATACCGAAGCGGTAACACCATCATTGTTGTTACTCACGAACAGGAGATTGCCAATCATGCCCGCCGTATTATCCGTCTGCGTGATGGTGTAATAGAGAGTGATGAAAAAGTTGAAAATCCGGTTCTTGCCAACAGAGATATCGGTATGGCTGTCTCAGCCTGAGCTGTAAAACTTGTTACTACAGATTAGATGCCTGAACAGTGTATAGATGATTAAAAAATATTCATCACTAATTCACTGATATCGGAACAGGAGAGAGCAGTATTGGTGTTAACTCCCCGTATGACTCAAAACGGTAAAATCTACGACGCCATCATTATCGGTTCAGGGATGGGAGGAATGAGCAGTGCTTCTATGCTTGCGAGAGACGGCTATAGCGTGCTGGTGTTAGAGGCTGCACACGCTCTCGGAGGGTGTAGTTCATCCTACACAAGGAAAGGATACACGTTCGAATCGGGCGCCACAACCTTGATTGGGTTCGATAAACATCAGCCCATGAGAATTCTGGAAGATGAACTGGGGATAGAGATTCCCAAAGTAGCACTTGAACCCTCCATGCAGGTTATGCTAAATGGAAAAACAGTTACCCGCTGGCAGGATCGGGAAAAGTGGATCGAAGAGGCTGCAAAGCAGTTTGGTGAAGGCCCCGCACAGAAATCGTTCTGGGAGCTTGCCTTTGATGTATCTGACGTTGTCTGGAAGGTATCCGGCCAAAATAATTTTTTCCCTCCTATAGAGATCAGTGATTGGTTTAAGCTGTTCAAAAATGATCCGCGTGACGTATGGGTCCTGCCGTACGCTTTAAAATCTGTTCGCGATGTGGCCCGGAGCAAGGGGATATCAAACCCGGAATTTTATACGTTTTTAGATGAGCAGCTTATGATCTCAGCCCAGGCGGGCTCTGATGAAACCCCATTCCTTTTTGGTGCTCCCGCATCAACATACACGAATTCCACAAACTACTATGTGCCGGGCGGTCTGATTGAGATGGTCCACACGCTCAGGGATTATATTACCGGTAAGGGCGGAGTTGTGAAAACAAAGGCGAGAGTGGTGAATCTTGAAAAAAGCGGGGATAGGTTCGTCGTCACTACGAAATCGAAAAGGGGCGAGCTTCGGAGCTATGCATCCAAAGGCGTAATATCAAATCTGCCGGTCTGGAATATGGAAGAGATTACAAACGGACCTATGGCCGACTATTTCAGGCGTGAGGCAAAACAGTACAAAAAAGCGTGGGGCGCATTCACGATGGGAATTGCATTCGAAAATAACATTCCGCCCGATGTTCCGCTGCACAATCAAATTCACCTCTCCAAAGAGGATGGAACAGAAGGTCTGCATTCCGGTTCAATCTTTGTATCTTTGTCTCATCCTGACGACGACGTACGCTCGCCGGACGGAAAAAGGACGATGAACGTCTCCACTCATGCTGAACCGGAGTTCTGGTTCAATCTGAATGGCCGCTACGATGAAGTAAAAGAGCGCGTTCATGATCAAATTATACGTGTAATTGCTAAATCAATACCCGGTTTTTCCGCAAGTGATATTGAGATCGCGTTTTCATCCACACCCGTTACATGGAGTAACTGGGTATACCGAAAAAAGGGCCGTGTTGGCGGCATTCCCCAGCAGATGGATCGCTCACTGCTTGACTGGACACCCGGTAAAACACCCTTCAGCGGCCTTTACATGGCGGGTGATACTGTTTTTCCGGGCCAAGGAATTCCGGGCGTAACTTTAGGCGGAATCAACGTATATTACAGATTCAATAAACATTTTAAAACAATACAGATTCGTTGAATTTTCAAGACAATAGTTTTTCCCCAAACTCACAGTTTTCAGTATTTCCACCGGCTGTTAAGCATCTGCTCATTGTAAACGCTCTCTGCTTTTTGGCATTGACCACACCCGGTATCGGTGATTACATATTCAGGTATGGTGCCCTCTGGCCGCTTGGAGACCCGTATTTTGAACCATGGCAGCTGGTAACCTACATGTTTCTGCATGGGGGCCTGGGTCACATATTTTTCAACCTTTTTGCGCTCTGGATATTTGGTCAGGCGATTGAAAATTTCTGGGGTACAAAGCGGTTTACCGTCTACTACTTTTTGACAGGAATTGGCGCCGCAATCATACACATGTTTATTGGCGGAGGTGGCGCCCCAACCGTTGGTGCATCAGGTGCTGTTTTTGGAATACTCTTGGCGTTTGGAATGATGTTTCCCAACCGATATATCGTGCTTCTGATACCGCCCATTCCTATCAAAGCCAAATATTTTGTTGCCATTTTTGGTGCGATTGAACTTTTCAGCGGCGTGATGCGTCCGGGCAGCGGAATTGCCCACTTCGCCCATCTGGGTGGTATGGTGGTTGGATTTATTCTGATTAAGTACTGGGGATTGAAAGGAGAACAACAGAGCTACTAAATTTATGTCCAGGTATCAGCAAGATTCATTTTGGAATGCGTTTAAACGGGGCTATTTAAGTATGCCGCCCGTCATTCGCACGATTATATCGATTTGCGTTGGTGTTTTTGTTGTAACGACTCTTTTCGGCCGGGCGGTTAGTGAACCCATTCTGAATCTGTTCTGGTTCCTGCCTGATCCATTCACAGCCTTCACCCAGCCCTGGAGGTTTATCACCTACCTGTTCCTTCACGGCGGCGGATTCCACCTTATCTTTAATATGTTATGGCTCTGGTGGATGGGGCGGATGGTTGAAGAGAGTGTAGGCCCCCGTACGTTTTCCGTGATCTTTTTTGGAGCCGGTATTGGCGGAGCGCTGCTTCAGGTAGCTTTTGCGGCTGTCTTTGGTGCGAATCCGGTTATCGGTGCATCGGGAGCTGTTCTCGGTATCATGGTGGCGTTTGCTTACCTGTTTCCAACCGCACCCATAATGCTGTTGTTTCTTCCCCCAATTGAAGCCCGATTTTTTGTTGCCGGCTGGGTTGCCCTCGATTTTCTGTTTATTGGTGCAGGGGATAACGTAGCCCGCCTTGTTCACCTTGGAGGTGCAGGAACCGGCTTTCTTCTTACTAAAATGCACTACGAAGGGTACGATTTGAGCGCATTGATACGGCCCATTGAGCAGATCTTTAAAGGGAAGGGGGGATCAAAAAAGAAGAAAAAGAAAAAATCCCGTTCTGACATGTATTCAGTTGCAGATGTAGAAATTATGGAAGAGAAGGATGTGGATGAGCTGGATGAAATTCTGGAAAAAATTTCTAAAAAAGGATACGACGGACTGACCGCCGAAGAGAAGAAAAAGCTTTTTGATTTGAGTAAGAGAAACTGAAA
>CAZKIZ010000097.1:0-10159 GCA_964552935.1 uncultured Rhodohalobacter sp.
TACAAGTTACTTGGTCGTTATCATACAAGCCAATAATTCGTAGTGTGATCCAGAATTCGGCTGGTCATGTAGGAAGTAATGGGCAAATTTATGGCACCGTCTGTTTCAGGCTTACAGCCTGACGGGTTTCTGTCCACCGTTTAAACCCAGAGCGAGTGCTCTGGGCTGAGTTGTGACAGACTTTCAGCCTGTGGGGATGGATTTTACCAAGAAAATCTGGAGCCGGGATCCTTCAGATCATATTTCTTGATTTGGTAATGCCACATTAAACTGCACATTTCAGGCATATCTTAAATTCACTAATCACCAATAACCAATCAACTAATTAACCTACAGCTTTATCCACTCACCACCTTTACGTGATGACTCCATGATCGCTTTTACAATTCTGATATCGGCCAGGCCATCTTCGCCAGGGGCAATGGGGTCAGTGCCCTCTTTTATGGCGAGAGCATCGTTATCCATCTGGCGCGCCTGCTGGTTGATACCGGCCGGAGGAAGCTCTGTGCCACTACTGGTTTCGCCGCGCACGCCCCGGTAAGACTGCATCGGGCTGAGCCGGTATGAGCCGTCGGTACACTCTACATTCAGATAGTTTGTGGAGTTGCCAAAACTGGTCTCTCCTGTTGCAATAATGCCGTTCGGAAATTCCATTTCAAAATCGGTGTGTTCGTCAACCTCAGAATACATCTCGTCGCGGTCGGACCATTGACGCCCTTTTACTGCAATCGGTTCCATTCCGGTGGCGTATCGTGCTGCGTTGATCGGGTATACGCCCATATCGTACAGTGCACCGCCGCCAAGATGAGCAATTCTGCGCCAGTTCTCCGGATCGCGATGGGCCCCGCTGTACCCGGCGCCGGTCTGAACGCCCGTGATGGCGCCATAGGTCTCTTCTCTGCCGTACCGGATGATGGTCTGCGTGTTGGGCTCGTGCTGCATTCGGTACCCGATGGTTAGCTGAACGCCGTTTTTATTAGCAGCGTCAATTATATTTTGGCACTCCTCTTCATCCATCGCCATCGGTTTTTCGCACCAGACGTGCTTGCCGGCTTCTGCAGCCACAATAGAATCCCTAGCGTGTACTCCGGGCGGCGTTACGATGTAGATGATATCAATATCATCGTTATTGGCCGCTTCGTGCAGCGTTTCATAGCTGTAGACGTTGCGATCGGGAATTCCGTAGCGCTCCTGCCACTCGGGAATTTTAGACGGGGTGCCGGTAACAATACCCCGCAGTTCACAATGATCGGTCTCCTGCAGGGCCGGGGCGAGCTGACCGCCTGCATAGCTCCCCAATCCAACAAGAGCTACCCCCAGTTTTTCTCTGCGCCGGGGCAGAATCAGTGATGGAAACCCAATGGATCCAACAGCAAGAGCGGTACCTGCCTTCTTGAGAAACGAGCGTCTTGAGATCTGATCTTTCATGAATGTAAAGGGTCGGTTTGTGGATTGTGGTTATGAGCCTTTCAAACAGCAAAAGAGAGGCAATAACAGGCTACTCTTCGAGCAGTTCTGCAACATACTCGTTGCCCGGGTCTAATTTCAGCGCCATCTCGTAGTACGTTTTGGCTTTGGCATCGTGGCCGCCTTTTTTCATCAGGTCGCCCATCAGAATCCAGTTCTCAACATCTTTGGGATCACTCTTTATTCTGTCGAGCAGGTACTGTATCGCCTGCTGTCCCTGGCCGTCCATCAGCTTATACAGCACAAGATTGCGGTGCGCTCCGGGGAGATTGTCAAGAGCAATGGCGCGTTCAAAATCTTCTTTGGCCTTATTTGCTTTGTCTACATTGAGATAGGAGTAACCCCGCAGGTTATAAAGGCGTCCGTTCTCTGAATCTTTTTCAATGGCATCGTCAAATGATTTGATGCTCGTCTCCCACTGGTTCAGCTTCTGCATCACCTCACCTTCGAGGGTAAACCCTTCAGGCGCATCCGGATTCAATCGCTGGAGGGAACGGGCAACATCGAGGCTTTTGTCGAGATCTTTCTCGTGCAAAAGTTCATACCCTTCTTTGTGTCTTTCTTCAAAACTCATAAAAATTTATTTCTCTTTTTTTTCGGTTATATCTTCAAATTCAGCTTCTTCAATCTGATCAAGATTCTTTTTACGACTGCCGTTATTTGCCGAACCGCCGTTGCGCTGGCGGTCAAACCGCTGATTTTGGCGGCTGCGCTGCTGCGATTGGCCACCTCCGAGTTTTCTGGAGATAAACCTGTAGAGTAGATAGAGTAAAAGTGCAAAAAACAGCCCGCGTAAAAGCATTAATCAGGAATAATGTGAATATGTGTATTACTTCGAATCGGTTGGTTGAATATCTGTTCCTCAAGATACGATAAATGATCCGGATTATGTACAAAATCGATCTCTGATGCATTAATGATAATCAGAGGTGATTTATTGTACCGATAGAAAAATTGATTGTAGGAATCTGAGAGATCTTTCAGGTACTCTTCAGTGATATTTTTTTCGTAATCGCGCCCGCGGCTTTCGATGTTCTGCATCAGGCGATCCACCGAGTTCTGCAGGTAAATGACAAGATCGGGCTTAGCCGATATTCCTGTCATGATGCTGAATATATTGTCGTACAGCGACAGTTCATCCTCATCGAGATTGAGCCGCGCAAAAATGCGGTCTTTTTCAAATATGTAGTCCGAAATTACGAAATCATCAAACAGCTCGCGGTTGGTCATTTTTTGCTGCTGTTTAAAACGGCTTGCCAAAAAAGCGAGCTGGGTTTGAAAGGCGTACCGTTCCCGGTCTTCATAAAATTTGGGCAGAAACGGATTCTCTTCAAATTCCTCCAGTACCAGGCGCGCATTGTGCTTTTCTGAAAAAAGCTTGGCAAGTGATGTTTTACCGGCACCTATCACGCCTTCAATTGCTATAAAATCAAAACTGTTGGCCATTTTACCAGCTTAAATTAGTTTTATCTATCCTCATATCGGGAGCATTTTTCAGACTCTCTTGCAGTGATTTTTGCGTGTCCGGATCGTACCAGTTTTGGGTAATTTCAAGCATGGGCATAAGTACAAATCGTCTGCGTGAATATTCGGGATGTGGTATGATAAGACTCTCCCCGTGAATCACCAAGCGCCCGAAGGCAATGATATCGAGATCCAGGATACGAGGACTCCAGCGCGGACTATCTTTTTTACGCCCCATCTTCTGTTCGAACTCCTTCAGCGCGAAGAGAAGTTCCAGGGGTTCTGCATCGGTCGTAATTTTTGCTGCCGCATTGAGAAAGGTATACTTAGACGGGCCCACCGGCTCCGATTCCCATATGGATGACTTTTTGACGGGTGCATCAGAAATCGTTTCCAGGAACGCCCCGGCGTTTTTCAGCATGCTGTGGCGATCGCCCAGGTTCGATCCCGCAGCAATAATTACCGATTCCATTCAAGAGTGATTTCAGCGTAATCGGTTTTGGTTTCGATGGGCGGCGAAAGTTTTCGCACCGATACGGTAAGCGATTGAACGATTGAAAAAGATTCAAACACCCGCTCGCCAATTTCGGAGCAGAGCGTTTCGATCAGCTTGCGGGACTCACCAAACATTACGCTTCGGGTAATCTCCTCGGCTTTGGCATAGTCAAATGTTTGTCCCAGGTCGTTGTCCTGATCAGCAGCTTCACGAAAAGCTCCGTGTGCTATCAAGTCTACTTCAAACCGGTTTCCGTCGATGCGTTCCTGCTTGTTATGGCCGTGTTTAGCGTGAAAAGAGAGCGATTTCAGTGTAATTCGATCCAAGATCAGTGCGGACTCTAAAGGGTTGCTACTTCAAGTTTTTGCTCAAGTTCATTGAGGATGCGTTTATGTTTCGGACTCGTGGAAAGACGCTCCTCAATCGTAGAGATGGCGTGTATAACCGTGGAGTGATCGCGTCCGCCAAACTGAAGGCCGATCGTCTTAAGGCTCGATTTGGTATATTTTTTCGAGAGAAACATCGCAACTTGTCTTGCCTCAACAATTTCCTGCTTACGAGTTTTTTCCCGTACTTTGTTTGTGTCGATGCCAAAGTACTCACACACGCAGTTCTGAATCACTTCGATAGAGATCTGTGTCTGTGAGCTCTTTACCATATCCTTTAGTACGGTTTTTGCCATGCGCAGGTCAATCTCATCCACATGCTTGAGCGAAGCCGTGGCGAGAAGCTTAATTATAGCACCTTCAAGGTCGCGAACGTTCGATTTGAAATTGTGGGCGATAAACTCAATAATTTGCGGATCGATGGCGATGCCGTTGTCGCTCGCCTTTCGTTCAAGAATAGCGTACCGGGTTTCATATTCCGGAATTTGCAGGTCGGCGCTCAGTCCCCAGCTAAACCGGGAGATCAGCCGCTCTTCAATATCGGGCACATCTTTCGGGGCGCGGTCGCTGCTCAAAATAATCTGTTTCCCTTCCTGGTGCAGCGCGTTAAAAATGTGGAAAAACTCTTCCTGTGTTTTCTCTTTGCCGCTAAAGAACTGAATATCATCCACAAGCAGAACATCGATATTTCTGTAGTACATGGAAAACTCGCTCGCGCGGTTGTTTCGAATCGCCTGCACAAACTCATTTGTAAACGTTTCGGAGGAGACGTAGAGCACTGAAAACTGATCGCCAAAATCCCGCTTTATTTTATTGCCGATGCTTTGTACCAGGTGAGTCTTCCCGAGGCCGGTTGTTCCGTAGACAAAAAATGGGTTGAACGAATTTTTTCCGGGGTTTTCAGCAATTGCCATCGCGGCAGAGCGGGCCAGGCGGTTGCAGTCGCCCTCTATGTACCGGTCAAAAATATAGTTCTCGTTCAGGTTCGAGTCGATATTGGTTTTTCGGATTCCCGGAATAACGAACGGGTTCTCAATTTTTCCCGGATGATAATCGCTGTAGGTGTTCATCTCCTGCGGCTTGGATGGGGGGCCGGCTCGCTGCGGCAGGCGGATCGAGCGGTTATCCTCAAGCTTGTCAGATTTCTCTACCAATACAGAGTATTCAAGCTTCCCGTTCTCCCCAAGAACTTTTGCTATCGTTGAGCGAAGCATATTATAGTAGTGTTCTTCCAGCCACTCATACCAAAATTGACTGGGTACCTGTATCGTAAGCGTATCGTTGTCGAGCTTCACCGGGCTGATCGGCTCAAACCATGACTTAAATTTTTGATAGCTGATATTATCCTGGATGATCTCAAGACATTCATCCCAGGCTGTTTCTGCGGTTACCGTATCCAAGCGTGTAAGCCTCCAAAATTCTTAAAAAAAAGTTGCAAAAGTCGTTTCGGTTATCCACACGGTGTTCTCATTCTTTTTCCCCGTGGTGAAAAGAAAATCACGATTTATTTGGCTGAAATCAAAAAAATATGAGAGGTCAAAACGAAAGTTATCCACATCGCCTTAAACAACTCAAACCCATGAGCTGCAATGACTTCTGATTTTTAATGTGTTTTCATCACATTCGGCTTGACACGCCGTAACAATTCTCTAACAATGATTTTACACTGGATTTACCGCAACCGGGATGCCGTAAAAAACTTTTCCACAAGTTATCCACATTTATATTTAAGCAAATATGCTCATCTAAAACAAATCTATTTTGGACAAAAAAAAGTCTTGTATGTCAACAATTTAGCTGTTCAAAAGGGCAGAGATAAACCGGGGATTTTTATCCAGGTCGTTATGAAGTTGTGCCATCGGGTACTTCTTATGTGTAAGAGCAAGTATTTCATCGGCCAGCCGGTCGTTCAGCTCAAGGAAAAGATCAGCTTTGTGACTCTTTGCAAATTGTACAATTGAGCTGTAAACCCGGAGTGGGTTATCGTGAAAAAGAGCCTGCGCCGGCTCAAAACCTGAGACCTGTTTTTGGATGGTGGATTTTTCGCCGGTCTGGATATAGGGCGGGTTTGAAATGATAATATCCCAGGAGGTGTCAGCTGCGGGTGAGGCGCTGAGGTCAAACAGATCTCCCTCGAAAAATGATACGTTCTGTTTGTTAAGCTCAGCATTTGAGCGCGCGCACTGTAGAGCTTCCGGAGAAATATCCATTCCGCTGCATTTCCATGCGGGCACTTCTTGTTGAATGGCTATGGGTATGCAACCGCTGCCGGTTCCGATATCGAGCAGGTTTAGCGGTTCATTGTGCCGGCCGGACGTCATATCAAGAAGGAGCTCTACAAGCTGCTCGGTCTCAATTCTGGGTATCAGTACAGATGGGGTTAGTTCAATTCTGCAGTTCATAAAATCGGTGTGCCCGATAATGTACTGCAGCGGTTCATGAGCGGCACGCCGTTTGATAAGCGGCCTGATTTGATCGAGCTCACCGGGAGACAGGGGGCGGTCGTACTTCAGGTAGAGATCGAGCCTTTTACACTCTAACAAATCGGCAAGAAGCCACTCGATGCTGTGCCGGGGATCGGGAATCTCTTTCTTTTTGAAATAATCGGTAGCCCATTCCAGCATGCGCAGAACAGTCCACAGATCCTCTTTCTGACTGCTCATAATTCAGTTGCGGCCTGTTACTCTAAGCGTTCTCATCATCGTCGGTGGCCGGTTTTTCCAGCTCTTCCTGAAGAGAAAGTCCAAAGCGTTTCGAGAAATCCATAATGAAATTTACGATCTCCGCTTCAATATTGTGCTCTTCGGAGAGTGAACTTCCCCGAAATCCCATTCGGCCTCCGGCTTTTTTCAGCTCTATACGATTTTGTTTTGCAGTACACTCAATAACACATGTAAGAGTTATTGTAGCATTAATCTGCTTTTCAAACTGTTCATATACAGCTACAAATATCTCGTCGTTATTTGCCGGCGACTGATATTTATAGAGGAATTTCGGCTCCACACTTTCTAAAAGTTTTGGAGTCATCCTGCGAAGTGTAGACTGCGGACCGTAAATCAAATATTTTGTTACTGTACTCATGTGCGTACCCGGAAGATTAAGAATAAAGTAAAAGGGCAATTTTCTGCCTGAATAAAAGCCTAAATCAAACAATAATCAAATAGAGAGTGAAAAGAAGTTGTATAACATTTTTATATTAAGTGATTCGGCGTGCAATGATTACAGATTTAAATCCGTTTCGGAGTCAACTAATTCACAATTTTTTATGAGATTTATGAAAACTGTCCTGTTAAGTTTTGTACTGATCACTCTAACTCTGGCCGAAATAGCCAGCGCCCAGATTATCGAACCGGAATTGAGAGTAGAAGAGCGAGCAGCCGTTCCATTAAGTGAAAATTACCGTTCGGGGCTTACCTTCGATATTGTTATCAACAATTTTGGCTTCGGAATTGGAGGGGAGTACCGCCGTGTTATCGGTTCCCAATCAGAAGGAATCATCCAAACACGAATTACCGGCCTGCGGGACGCATCAGAACAGACATTTACCGATTTCTTCGGCCAGCAGGCTGTTCCCAACAAATTTCAGCGCGGCTTCACATTTCCGCTAATGCTTGGCATGCGCCAGCGCCTGTTTGCAGGTTCCGTTCAGGAAGAGTACAGGTTTTTTCTGAGCGCGGCAGCGGGCCCGGTGATGGCATTTACCTACCCTTATTTTGACGACCGCAATAATAATGGTTACAGGGAACAGGGAATTGAACGGCCTGATGGCTATTTTGAGCGGATAAACGATATTTTCAGCGGATGGGGTGATGGTGACTGGCACGCGGGTGCCGCCGGTGAGCTTAAGTTCGGGCTCGACTTTGGACGAACATTCAGCAGCGTCACAACCGTAGAGTTCAGCTACCTGTTCTACTACTTCCCTGACGGAATTCAGATGATGATGCCTAATCAGCCTGATTTGCGTGAAAACGTAGGCCCGGGTCAGAACCCGTTTCAGTACCGCGAGGATGGAGAACTGCTTCTCGAGCCATTCTTTGACCCTCAATCTTTCTTCGGAACCCCGCAAATTACGATCCGGTTTGGCAGCCTCTGGTAGATCTTACTGTTTCTATTCAAGCTGAGTGAAATATTATGGAAGCCGGAAACCAAGCTCACTGAGCCAGCGGGCCGGATCAGCAAGCGAATCGAGGATGATGTCAGGGTTGTGAGCGGCCAGCTTATCTTTTGAAAACCCGCCTGTAGTTACGGCAACCGAAACGGCTCCAAAGTATTTTGCACAGCGTATATCGTTTGGCGTATCCCCTATCACCACATAGCTCGAAGGGGGAGGGGTTTTTCCGTAAACCGACCTGTAATCGCGATCGGCCTCGCCGGGCAGCATATTGCGATCTGCGTATTCACCGCCAAAACCACCAAACCGAAAAAGATTTTTGAGTCCGGCAGTCTCCACCTTTTTGAAGGCAACATCCCTGAAGTTTCCCGTGCACAAACCCACATGAATGCCAAGATCAGCGGCCTGCCGCACCGATTCAGCAGCACCATCAATCCGCTCTATCTTGCTCGGTAATAAATCCCGAATCATCGCTTTAGAGTATTGCTCCTTAAGCTCGTCAAAAAGCCTTTCAGAATCAGGATGCTCCCCTATCAGCTCCATAAAAATACCTCTGTCGGTTCTTCCGGCAAAGGATTTCGTTTTCGATTCAGGTTTTTCAACATTAAATGCTTTGAGCTGCTCTCCAATCAGCTCTAACAGGAATTGCCGTTTCACCTTTAGCAGGGTGCCGTCGATATCGTATAGCAAAATTGGGCGAATAGTGTGCATTGTCTTCTTCCTTTATACAAATCAATTTAAACAGTACATTATAGGAGCAATTAATTTAACCAACATAAAAAACAAGATATGAGTTTAATTGAAGATATTTCGGCACGTCAAATTTTGGATTCGCGCGGTAATCCAACAGTAGAAGTGGATGTAATTCTTGAGAACGGAATCATGGGCAGAGCCGCTGTGCCATCAGGAGCATCAACGGGCGAATTTGAAGCTGTTGAGCTGCGGGATGGAGATGACAGCTATTACATGGGCAAAAGCGTTAGAAATGCGGTTAAAAACGTAAACGAAATTATTGCGGATGAACTGCTGGGGTACCCTGCCTACCTGCAGAATGAGATCGACCACCTGCTGCTTGATCTCGACGGCACGCCCAATAAGTCGAAACTTGGGGCGAATGCTCTTTTAGGGGTTTCGATGGCGGTGGCAAAGTCAGCGGCGATGTCGTCCGGACTGCCGCTTTGGAGATATCTTGGCGGTGCAAACGCCAAAGTACTGCCTCTTCCGATGATGAACATTATCAACGGTGGTTCCCACGCCGACAACAACGTGGATCCGCAGGAATTTATGGTAATGCCCGTTGGCGCTGAAACCTTTAGCGAATCGGTGCGGATGGGGGCGGAAATTTTCCACAACCTTAAAAAAGTTCTCTCTTCAAAAGGATACAACACATCTGTAGGGGATGAAGGCGGATTTGCTCCGGACCTGAAATCGAACGAAGAGGCGATTGAAGTGATCCTTAACGCCGTGGAAAAAGCGGGTTACACCCCGGGCGATGATGTGCTGATTGCCCTTGATCCGGCCAGCTCCGAGTTTTATAACACAGAAAAGAAAGTGTATGAGTTTAAATGGAGCGACGGCTCTGTTCGCGATGCCGATGAAATGGTTGCGTACTGGGCGAGCTGGGTAGAAAAATACCCGATCATCTCCATCGAAGACGGAATGTACGAGGATGACTGGGACGGATGGAAAACGCTGACCGACGCCATTGGCGATAAAGTTCAGCTTGTGGGAGATGACCTGTTCGTTACCAACACCGAACGTCTTGCCCGGGGAATTAATGAGGGGATTGCCAACTCCATCCTGATTAAAGTGAACCAGATCGGAACCCTCACTGAAACGCTCGACGCCATTGAGATGGCCCATAAAAACGGGTACACCAGCGTGATTTCTCACCGCTCCGGTGAAACAGAAGACACAACGATCGCCGATCTTGCGGTTGCCACCAATGCCGGCCAGATAAAAACCGGATCCATGAGCCGCACAGATCGTATTGCTAAGTACAATCAGCTTCTCAGAATTGAAGAAGAGCTGGGCGATGCCGCTCTGTTCCTGGGTAAAGATACATTTGGCGGTTAAATTCCATAACGGTAAGAAAGCAAAGAGAAGCCTGCCGGCAATGTCGGCGGGCTTTTTTTATTGGGTAAACGCATCAGTCGAATTGTTCCGTGACTTTGATCCTGGATATACAGAGCAGGACATTTATTTTCTTATCTTAGCCGTATGCGAATCAACCGG
>CAZKIZ010000098.1:0-10104 GCA_964552935.1 uncultured Rhodohalobacter sp.
ATCATACTCAGTGCAAGTTTTAAGCCCTGAACTTTCGATTCTTTTTTAATACTTCTTTTATTTAATCTCGAAACACGTTCTTCAACACCAATTTTATCTATCGGTATGGTACGGTTGAAATCTGGTATGACACTTACACTCATGGAACTAAATATTTTTAAATAAACAGGATGCTAAATGTACGGATAATCAGAAAAGGTAGAAAGGATCAAATAAAAAGCCCGGTACCTTAAGAATACCGGGCTAAAAAATGTTAGCAGGTTAATTTCTAAAACTTTAACAACCTGAGTTCAATATCAAAAATTAACAAAAGAGGCTCCCCTCCTTGAAAAAGGAGGGGACTTTTGATGCACTTTGATGAGGATTAAGAATCGAACTCAGGTTATTAAAGTGTTCATAGAATTGAGACCGGTTATAATTTTATCTATTTGACTACTCCACAGATAAGACGGAAGCAATGCAACCGGCGTAGAATATATCCTCTTTTGAGCATCCGCGTGAAAGATCCATATACGGTTTTGCCAGCCCCTGCAGGATCGGCCCGATAGCGGTTGCGCCGCCTACCCTCTCCGTTATTTTATAGGCGATATTCCCGGCATCCAGGTTAGGAAAGATATAAACGTTGGCCCGGCCGGCAACATCGGAATCAGGAGCTTTTCGTTTAGCCACAGCCGGCACAAAAGCGGAGTCAAACTGCAGCTCGCCATCCATTGCCCACTCCGGCTCTCTTTTTGAAGCGTGATGAAGTGCTTCTTTCACAAGGTCTACCCGTTCATGCTTCGCGCTGCCCTTTGTGGAAAATGAGAGGAAGGCAATTCTTGGCTCCTCCCCTGTCAGAATCCGGTGTGTTTTGCCTGACGTAATTGCAATATCAGCGAGCTGTTCAGCGTCCGGATAGGGAACCACACCGCAATCAGCATAAGTTAAAACTCTGCCATCGGTAAGCTCCATTAAAAACGTGCTTGAGACAAGCTTTGCACCCTCTGCCGTTCCAACGGTTCTCAGGGATGCCCGAATCACGTCGGCTGTGGAAGCAATGGATCCTGCAACCGCTCCGTCAGCACTTCCCGTGGCGACCAGCCATCCCGCCGTCATCAGCGGATCTTTTGCAAGCTTCAGAATCTGATCAGGGGTTGGATTTTTGTGGCTTAGCTTTTCTTCAAAGAAACTCGTTCTCTCTTTTTGATCTTCTTTATCTCCAAGGTCCACAATCTCTGCAAGACCATCGAGATCTATCTTCTCTTTTTCCGCCAGCTTTTCAACATTTCTCGTATCACTGATAACAACCGGCTTCACCGCCCCCGATTTCGCAAGGTCATAGACAGCGTTCAGAACCCTGGGATCTCTGCCCGCTTCCGGAAAAACAATTCGTTGTTTCAGTTCGGTACTTTTTAAAAGAATTTGCTGAAGAATTGAGTCTTTCATTACACCAAAAGTAAGATTGATATGATTGTTACGATTATTCCGGCCCACTGCACTTTCGTTAGCCTGTCGCCCCAGCGAACCATGCCCAGGATTGTAGCACCAAGCACTGTGAGTATGTTAACGGTACTATAAACAACAGCGCCGTTCATTAGTTCAAGGGCTTCTATCAAGAAGATGGCTGAATAGAGGTTTGGAATGCCAATAAGCACTCCCATCCATACTTCCTGCCTGGTAAATTTAAGTTTTCCGGTTGCCAATATCACAATGAATCCGATGAGCATTGAACTGACGAATACGGTGCCCATAAACTGCTCCTTGGTCAGGTGTGAGGAGAAATCAACCTCAAATATTTTCAGAGAGCCATCGCCTAAACCTGTACCAATGAATAACAGAACAAGCAGCCAGGCAGCGCTCAGCGGTTCACGAATCATTTTACGTTTATTTGGGAGAAGCAGGAAGAGTGCGCCAAAAACAGTTATTACCCCTATCCACTGACGAACTTCCAGCAGTTCCAGGTACCAAACTGTAGAGAGGAGCACCGGTATTAAGAGAGAGATTCGCATCGCTGCGACGCTAATTCCAACCCCGTTTTTGTTGACGGATTTGCTGTATATAAAGAAGTTTGCGATGAAAATTGCGCCAACAACCACAGCAAGCAGAAGGGCCGGCCACGCCTTAGAAAACTGGAAATCAATTTCTGCGCCCGCTGGTGTAAGAAATGCAACCGAGGCGGCGATAATATAATTCACCGTCAGCACCCGAATGGTACTCAGCTTTTTGAATTCAGCCGTTTTAAGAAAATGTGCGATGGCTACGGAACAGGCTGAACTTAACCCGATGTAGAGCCATCCAGTCATCATTGTACGATATCAAGCATGAAGTTTCCAAACCCCTGAATTTCCTGCGGCCGATCGTGCAGTCTTCTGGCGGTGTAGTCTACATTATTCTCGAGGTGCCTGTAGAGTTCCGACATCTGAGTTTTTCTCTGTTTCAGAGCCTCTGCCAAGAAGTACGGGAATACGTGATGGCGCTTATCATCATCAACAACACCGCCGCTGTAAATGGAGGAATTTTGCCCCACCCTGTTGCCAAAAAGTACAAACGCATTGGGGAAATCTCTGAGAAGAACATTTGCCAGCTGCTGCTGTTTGCCTCCATTAACGGCTGAAAGCGGTACAACGCGACCGTCAACAACCTCATCGATGTACTCAAGGTCAACAAACAAGAATAACTTGTCAGAGGAACATCGTGAAAGCTCTCGAAAAATTTCTCGAAGGGGAACTGTTTGTTCCTCACCGGTTTCATCAATGTGATACATTGAGAACAATTCTCCATCTTCCTGCGATATTTTTTTCGCATAGCCGGTTAAATAGACAATCGTTGTGCCTCCACTCAAATTTCTGCAGAGTTGTAAATCGCTGACCCATGTAGACAAGTCCGGATCATCAACCTCTACAATTTGATCTTCGGCCATACGTAAAGACGTCCTCATATACTGTTTAATCATCCGTATATCACGTTCTGAAAATTGACGGATACCCGCCTGGTTATTCCGGTTTCCTGAAATAATAATTGCCCGGTCATTGACATTACGGGGTTTCAAAATCGGCAGAGAGTTTTCAACATCAATCTCACCATAAGGAATATCTGTTAGTTCAACAAGCAGTGCAGGTCCGTTCCCGGCTGTTGAGCGGAGCTGTGAAGATCCCATGCTTTTTTGCATAAATGCTTCAACGGACCCGTATTCTACTTTTACCCACTGTTCGTTCACATCTTCGACCTGTTTCAATGAACTCCCTTCCGCTATTTCAGCTACAATATTCTCCTGGCTGATGGTCGGGCTGCTGCGAAGCTGGGCAACGGTCTGATCTACAATAAAGCGCATCTCCATAAATGAAGAGACAGGTACGGAAATTTGCGATACATTCCCCTTGAATTCAGTATTGACCAAAAACTCTGAATCAATTGAGATCCTTTCAGAAATTTCGGAAGCGAGCCCACCCAGATTGATCTCTACTGCATTATTCGTCAGCTCAATGGATGATTCGTTAAAAACTTCATCTCCCTCGTATAGTATGGAGACAGAAGCGGTCTGATTAATTTGCTGCTGAACGCGGACGGTATCCGACTTTGTGTCGATTCCTGTCTGACGCAGGTACCGAATTTCATCAGTAAGGATCGGTTCTCCGGATTCCCTCAGGTTGGTAACGGCAAGTGTACCTAAAAGAACACCTGTTGTGTTAAACGCAATACGCTGAGTTGTGGATGTTCCAGACAATAGCAGATCACTGTTTGCCGCGGTGAAAGCCAGTGCTGAGCCGGCAGCTGACAGCAGCGCAAAACCCCATTTGGGTCTGTACTCCTGTACCGTTCTCTGAATTTTTATTCGTTCAGCATACTCCAGCGTGGTAATTCCGTAAGGAGCCAGTTTCAACACCGGCCGTTCTACCGTTGGCATCTCTTCAGCAAACAGGCGCTCAGTTTGCGAGACTATTTCCGGATTCTCAGCCCTGTTAACTGCCTGTTCATCAACTACAGTCCATTTGCTGGTGGTGCAACCGGCTGCCAGCAGCATCAAAAGTCCACAAATAAAAGTGCGGTGAAAAGCCATAGGTTGACCCTGTTTAGAAAGAGATAACAGCCCCAAATGCAAACAAACTTCTGTATTTGAAAGCGTCTTCTGTTCCGGGCTCTGAAAGCCAGAACGGTATGTCATAGCGGAAAACAAACCCCCTCTCTTTTCCAAGATAATCTGGAATATTCAAAGAAAGCGAGAAACCTGCACCGGCATCAGCGAATAAATCCGTGGATTCCTCTCCTAACCCAAGTGGAGTTCCTGCATCAAAAAAGAGATACGATCTAAAGGTTAAAAACTCTGATACATACGGAACTCTGTCAAACAAATTTTTGACCGGATTTGGATAATCAAATTCTGTATTGATTGCCGCGATGGATCGAAACAGAACGGGTTGATTCAGTGAAAAGTCGTTGGCGTTACAATCTACGCAGGGTTCAAAAACAAATGATTCTACATCCGCAGATGTATAGCCCCTTAAGTTTGCTCCGCCCGCAAACTGAAAATTACCGCTCTCCATCCAGGGTTGCGGAATGGTTCCTTTTGCACGGGTAACCCCATTTTGTATTGTGTTGACTGCCTGACCTGTACTCCGTGAAAAAAGATATTCATTCGCTGTGGAGGCTGATGCCAGGCCCAGAAAGCCACGAAACCTCAATCCCCACGATTCGTTAAATGGGACTCGCTGAACGGCTGTTACGGTAGCAAAACCGTAGCTGTCATTGTTGTACTGAACACCTCCGGATATGGCAAGATTGTACCAGCCAAGGGCATTATCATCCCGTAATTGTGCCGTAAGTGTAGTGAGCAGTTTGTCCTGGTCTGACCACAACATGGGAAAAGCGGTGTACTCACTATCAAATCGTTTTTCATACGAATTGAAGAGGCGCAGTTCCCGGTATCGGCGCTCATCAAACCCCTGCTGCCATCGTTTATTGAACCCAATTCCCTGTACGGTGTAGCCGGTACGAACTAAAGAAATCGCCTGGTAGCTTGCTTCACTCCCAAAATCGGACCAGCGGGAAATCGGGTTCGTATAGCTCAGATAATATGAGACCGGCAGATCAGGAATCCAGAGTCCCAGCCAGATTCCGGCATCGAGGCGGTGAGGTCCATCTTCGAACGTGCCGGGCACCTGTCCTTTAAATCGTACTCCAACTCTTATTCCATCCACATCATTATACCACAGGTCAGGTGCCGGAATAATTTCGTAGCTCCCCCCGCCTGTTTGCGCCTCAGCACGGCTGAAACTAAAACATAATGTGAATAACAGCAGCAGTATTACCGGAGTGGGACGCGCCAATCGTTTAATATTCGATTTGATTTGATTAGACTGTTTGTAAGCTTGATGAGTCGTATTTGTTCCGGCCATTGAATAAAAGTTGAAGCCTCTTCCGGTTTTATCCATCTATACTCGGTGTGTTCATCATCCAAAGAAATTTGGTGATCTGAATCTATTTCTGCTGCAAACGCCGGGATGTTTAAAATCGTATCCGTTGAATGCTCATAAAACTGATTTAAACTGGGCACTGTCCAGAATACGGAGGGCGAAAGGCCCGTTTCCTCTTTCAGTTCTCTGAGAGCAGCCTGCCAGTATGTTTCGCCGGACTTGACCTTGCCGCCTATCATCCGCCACTGGCCTTCGTAGATTTTTCCGCCGGCACGTTTAAAAAGGAGAAATTCTGTTGATTCCCCATCCGTTCTGTAAGGATAAAGATCAATCAGTTTTTTCTCACTCATCGCTTTTTTCAACCTGCTCTTTAAAGTAGGCCAGAGTCTTTTTGAGGCCATCTTTTCGGTCAACTCTTGGCTCCCAGTCGAGTACACGCTTTGCCTTGGTGATATCGGGCTGACGCACTTTCGGATCATCATCAGGCAGCTCTTCATGCACAATCTTACTCTTGCTGCCGGTCAGTTCGATAACCTCCTTCGCAAATTCCAGAATTGTGACCTCCTGGGGATTTCCGATATTAACCGGTTCATTCTCATCACTTTGTGAGAGCCGGTAAATCCCGTCAACCAGGTCATCCACATACGTAAATGAACGGGTTTGAGATCCGTCTCCAAAAACCGTTATCGGATTCCCTTTCAACGCCTGGCGCATAAATGTTGGCAGCGCGCGGCCATCTTTCAGTCTCATCCGGGTACCGTAGGTGTTGAATATCCGTACAATACGGGTTTCAAGACCGTGATATCGCTGGTACGCCATGGTTATCGCCTCGGCAAAACGTTTCGCCTCGTCGTAGACGCCGCGGGATCCAATGGGATTCACATTTCCCCAGTAATCTTCCTTTTGGGGATGAACCAGCGGATCACCATACACCTCGCTTGTGGAGGCGAGGAGGAAACGCGCGTTTTTCTCTTTTGCAAGGCCAAGAGCTTTGTGAGTTCCCAATGAACCCACTTTCAGCGTCTGAATTGGCATTTCCAGATAGTCAATTGGCGAGGCTGGTGATGCAAAGTGCAGCACCAGGTCAAGGTCACCCGGCACATAAATGAAGTTGGTAACATCGTGTTTGATGAACTCAAAATCTTCATTTCCAATCAGGTGGGCTATGTTATTAGCAGATCCCGTCAGAAGATTGTCCATACAGATCACTCTGTACCCTTCTTTCAGATATCTGTCGCATAAATGCGAACCTAAAAATCCGCATCCACCGGTAATTAAAACTCTTTTCTTCGACATTTGTTTATTTAAACCGTTATTAATTTAGGTACCAGAATCACTGTTTTACTGTGGCATTAACACCAACAGAACGGCGCCCCACGCTGAAGTAAGTTAATCCGGCTTCCTCAGCCCGATCGAGGCCGTACAAGTTACGACCGTCAAAAATCACGGGAGAGTTCATCAGTTTGGTGAAGTTCTCCAGGTTTGGACGGCGAAATTCATTCCACTCCGTACAGATCACCAGCGCATCAATGCCGTTCAGAACACTGTCTCGATCTTCTTCAAACGATATTTGCTTGAGAGTTTCATCTGAGGAAGCAGTTTTAAATGTACCTACAGCTTCCGGGTCGTACGCTTTCATTTTCACACCGAGTTTAGCAAGTTCGCGGGTGATATAGAGAGAAGGAGCTTCCCTGATATCGTCCGTTTCCGGCTTGAAGCTGAGCCCCCAAATTCCGACCGTCTTATTTTTCAGATCGTCGCCATAAAAGTCCTTCATTTTTTTGACAATTGACACTTTTTGACTCTCATTCACTTTCATGACGGAATCCAGGATTCTGAAATCGTAGCCGTTCTGAGCGGCGGTGTAGTGAATAGCCTGCACATCTTTGGGAAAGCAGCTTCCGCCGTACCCGATACCTGCAAACAAAAATCTCTTACCGATACGTGAATCTGTACCTATTCCTCTTCGAACGTTATCAACATCAGCGCCAACGGTTTCACAGATGTTGGCAATTTCGTTCATAAACGTAATTTTAGTCGCCAGCATCGCATTTGCTGCATATTTGGTCAGCTCAGAGCTGCGCTCATCCATTACAATAATCGGGTTACCGCTTCGAACAAACGGCTCGTACAGGCGGGTCATCATTTGAGCGGCTTTTTCGCTCCGTGTGCCTACAACAACGCGTTCAGGCTTCATAAAATCTTCAACGGCCGCACCTTCTCTCAAAAACTCGGGGTTTGATACCACATCAAATTCATGATCCGTTTTCCCGGAAATTTTTTCACGTACTTTATCTGCTGTCCCCACCGGAACCGTACTTTTATTGACGATTACCCGGTACCCCGGATATTTGTTGAAAAGGTCGCCCAGCTCATCTGCTACTCCAAGAACAAAACTCAAGTCGGCCTGGCCGTCTGCACCGGGAGGTGTAGGCAGACACAGAAACACGATTTCCGCATCTTTAAAAGCGGCATCAAGATCAGTACTGAACTTCAAACGTTTCTCTCTGATAGCGCGGTCGAATACGCGATTTAGTCCCGGCTCATATATAGGCACGGTTCCATCGCGCATCAGCTGCACTTTTTCAGCGTCAATATCCACACAAGTAACATCATTACCGCTGTCTGCAAAGCACGTTCCGCTTACCAGCCCAACATATCCCGTTCCAATTACTGCAATTTTCATATTATCTTCGTTCTATTTTTTTGACTTCAAGTTTTAATTTTCCGGCGGGTACTTTCACCTCAACTACATCTCCTACTTCTTTGCCGAGAACTCCCTGGCCTATGGGTGAATCGACAGAAATCTTCTTTTCCTTAAAATCTGCCTCATCTTTTGAGACGAGCGTATACTCCATCTCTTTACCCGTATTGTGGTTCAAAATGGTGACGGTAGAAAGCAGGTAAGCCTTGGTGTCATCAATATTTTTTTCATCGATGATACTTGATGTAGCTAACGTGTTCTCCAGCTCAGCAATTCTGCTCTCAAGGTGTCCCTGCGCCTCCTTTGCCGCATCATATTCGGCATTTTCACTCAGATCGCCCTTTGCTCTTGCTTCCGATATTTCCTCAGCAATCTCCCTTCTGCCGCGAGTTTTTAAATCCCTGAGTTCTTTATCGAGCTTCTCATAACCTTCCTTTGAGAGATAATTTTTCTTCATACTTCTTTGTTGTATTTACCTTAGTATATTATTCTATTGACAATAAAAAAGCAGTTCTTAAAAACTGCTTCGTCTATCTTAATTGTATATTTTTTACAGACTAAGAAAATAGGGTCTTCCCCGCTGTTTCCCAACCATAATTTTAAAGTTGAAAAATTCTAAGCTTTACAGTGCAGAAAAGATCTACACGCACAATACTCACGGACAACCTGAAGAGACAATCACTTACATTAACCATACTTTAATAAACGCTGTAAGTTGCTGTTCGTAAGTGGGTTCCCAGCTCGTCAGGCAGGGCTTAAAGATCATCTAAAACGACATAAATATAAGTTTATCAATGGGTAGCGGGGTGAGGTATCCACAAATGAAGATGTAACTGTCCGTGACCTAACTGCTTTGCAAGCTGCGGGTCTGTTGCCATATGTGAAGCTGGTAAGCGTATTTATGGATATGCAATTCTTAAAATTGCCCTAATCACTTCACTGTTTTTAGAAACCGGGTCGGGTGGCTTAGGGTACATACCTGCATCTTCTTGTCTTGTGATCTATTTTGCTTTCCGGTAAATAATCTTTTATTCATACTCAATTTTTACTTGATGGCAACACTGTTTGGCCCGCTTTTTTATCATCGCTATGGAGTACGAATTTGTTAAGCCGGTCTTTGCGGTTGGTAATTTCTTCGTGCAGCAAGTCTTTTCAATAGACTGATTTAAGCCCTTTAGTTAATCATCACAGAAACCTTTATACTTAATTTTTGTTCGAGATGATAAGCCCGCTTGAAATTCATCTCTTAGTGTTTACTACTGTTGACTTTGAACTTTCAGTCATCAACAGATATCATCCCTAATTTTAATCTCATTAACCTACACCAATCTCATACCATTTAAAGCTTTGTATTCGCGAAAGTAATATTCTAACTCCTTGATGTTAAATGGTTTACAAAAAAATTCTTTGTACCTAGTTTCTGATACTCTTCTTAAGGTGTTTTCATCTTTGTTTCCTGACAAATAGATCAAGTCGGCGTCAGAATCTTTCTGTATCTGTTTCGCGGCTTGTATACCATCGATATCATCAGCAAGCATAATATCCATCGTAATTAAATCTGGCTTATTTGTTTTTGCCAATTCAATAGCTTCCTGGCCTTTATCAGCTTTACCACAGATAGCGAAATCGAGTTTCTTAAGCATCTTTTCCAGCATAAGTGATTGTAAAGTATCGTCCTCTACAATCAGTACTTTTAATTTATAAGAGGTCATCTATTGATTATTTCCTGTTTTATTTGTCTTAAAAAAATGCAGTTTAAATTTGTGAGAGTTTATCAAATAAATTTATTTTTGCTTTACCAAAAACTTGAATCGTTAGAAGTATCTGCGAAGTTACTGTCAATTCGGTTTTGAGTATGCTTAGGTTCTGTTTCATTATCATCTGTGTCTTTATCAATAGAGTAAGCTCTTTCGGTCTTCTTTGCTGAATTAACTTTATTTTTTTCAGATAGAATACTGTGGGAAGTAATCTGAAGAAAATCGTCTTCGTTATCAGCAATAAATGCAGCTT
>CAZKIZ010000099.1:0-4776 GCA_964552935.1 uncultured Rhodohalobacter sp.
GTAATCCGGATTGTGCTCAACAATACTTTTAAAGATGTCATCTTTGAAGGAGGAGTAGTCGGCATAGAGTTTTTTTGTGACCTCCTCATTTTGTGTAATCGATGCATCTTTAATCGTTTTGGGTAAGCCATTGCCCAGATTACTTTGTTCAAGACAGAGCCAGAGAACCTTGAATTCATCTTCGGTCAGCTCGAAAAGGTTAAACTCGATGTGCTCAACAGCATTATCAATGTAAAACCGAAGCTTTTCAAAATTGGAGATGATCACATAATTGGCGTGGCGGTGGTAGTTTTTATAGCCGAACGCCTGCGACTCAACTTTGTCGAGATCGGTGGTGTCGGTCCCTTTAAGTTCAATGACGGCAGATACTTTTTCATCTACATAAAGCGCCCCGTCCGCTTTTTTTGATCCTTTTTCATCCCGCTGTTCCACTTTTAGATTGTGGCCGGGTGCAGGGTATTTGGTGTAGCCGAGTACATTAACAAACAAGTCAGTTAAAAATCCATCCTGGTACTCTTCCTCTTTGGAATTGCGGATATTTTCCTGGATTTCAGGATTATGGAAATGAGCTTGAAAAACTTTCCATGCAGAAACTGCCTTTGTTTCATCAATTGTCGATAAATGGTGAGTCAGTACCGATTGTTGAAAGAGCGCCATACCTTTGCCCGCAGCCATATATTTGATAAATATTTCTTTATCAGAGAGTATCAGAAAAAAATGGGGAACGCAAACAGGTTTTTTTGCAGGGAATTATACTGTTCGTATAGTCTCAGCAGGGGAGGCAGAGCTTCAGATGATATCACCCGGGCTTTGGTCAGGTAAGGCATTTTCAAAACAACCAGGCTTTCAGCATCGGGTAGAGGTAATCAACGAACAGGCTCAGCATAAAGAGGCACGCGATGACAATCAGAATAGATTTTATTTCTTTTTTGAAGTCCATGAGTAAAAAATATTACAAGGTCAGTTAGCGGTTTATATCATACGTTTAAACCGGGCAGTGTGTGTAGCCCGGATGCAAATGAGCTCGTCATTTGACAGTATGATCCCAATTCCGGGGTTACCTTACACTTTTTTTAAAAAATTACTCTGATTTAATCAGCTAAAGCCGGGGTAGGGGATTTTCGCGTGCGCTTCATTCTTATTTAATAAAAGCATCCATGACGGTGTGCTTATTTAGCCTGCATTATTCACAAATATTCGTGGATTTATTTCATCACTTTCTCCATTTGTAAGTTACATCAAAGATAGATTAAAATTTTTTTCAACGAACTGTCAGCCTCTGCTAAATTTGGTGAATAATGCAGGTTAGTGAATGAATTCCGACAGGATCAGATCGTTCAGGCAGATATCTTTGTTTAGAATCTTCATCCAGATAAATGGAATTATGAGTTATGAGTAAAACCAAGGTTATTATTATCGGGGCAGGGCTTGCCGGACTCACGCTCGCTCGTTCGCTGCAGAAGGAGAGGATTGAGTGCAAAATTTTAGAAGCGAGAGACCGAACCGGAGGGCGCATATTAACCTCTCGCTTAACCGGGGCGGCTCCCGTTGAGATGGGCGCAACATGGCTGGGTACGCAGCACACGGCTCTGCTAAAGCTGATGGATGAACTGAACCTGGAAACCTTTGAACAGCAGATGGGCCGTTATGTACATTTCGAGCCGATATCCACATCTCCTCCGCAGCTTGTTGAACTTCCTGAAAACCAGGCGCCAACCTATAGGGTAGCCGGAGGGACGGATCAGCTCATTTCAGCACTGTCCGGTAGTTTACAACCCGGTACTGTTCAACTGAATTGTCGGGTAAAAACGGTTCAGTTCAGGAAAGAGACTGCCATCGTGCAAACGGAATCGGAACGTTATGAATGCGATATCGTGGTAAGCACTCTTCCGCCAAAACTACTGGTGGACCTCATTTCTTTTGAACCGCCCCTTCCGCAAAACTTCCGGAGTAAAGCTGCATCAACTCAAACCTGGATGGCAGAATCGATCAAGGTTGCGCTGACGTTTGAACATCCGTTTTGGAGAGAGGGAAAGAACAGCGGTACGGTGATGAGCAATGCAGGGCCGGTTAATGAGCTGTATGATCACTCCAATAACGAAGGGACGCTGTTTGCTCTAAAAGGGTTTATGAACAGCGCCTACCATACACTGAGCCGTGAGGAACGGAGAGAAATGATGGTTCATCAGCTTAGGAAATACTATGGCGATTCGGCAGAAAATTACACCGCCTATCTTGAAACGGTCTGGAGAGATGAGGCCTGCACCTACAGCGAATATTCTGAACCTGTTTTTCCGCATCAGCATAATGGCGATGCGATCTTCCGCCGCCCCTGGTATAGCGGGAAATTATACCTGGCGGGCGCTGAGACTTCGTCAACATCACCCGGCTACATGGATGGCGCCGTTCATAGCGCAAACCGCGTGGCGGGGATGATCACCGGTTCCTGAGTGCGGCACTGATTCAGGGGTAAAGGTAATATCGACGTGCCGCAGAGGCTGTTTTAAAAGCTGGTGACCTGTCGGGTTTTGGAAACCAGGATGAATCCCGCTATAAATATCGCTGCAATCAGCCAGTTCCCCAAATTAGCGCCTCTTTTCTGAATCAGTGGCTGGTTGCTGCCGTTCAGAATATAGGGCCCCCAAAAGTGAGGGTTGGCGTTCTTGTTTTTAATGAAGTCTATTTTGGTAAGCTGCAGCGCTCTTGATTTAGACTCTCCATTATTGATATGGGTGTAGAAGAGTTCAGCAAAATCAGCGGCAAACTGATCATTTACCGACCATGCGTTCAGTATAAGGCTCTGTGCACCTGCATAGTGGAGGGCACGGCTCAGGCCCATAATTCCGCTTCCCTGGATAGCGCGGTCTCCGCCGGACTCACAGGAGTTCAGCATGATCAGCTCATTTCTAAGGTCCAGCTCAAAAAGCTCGTAAGCAAAAATCTGGTTCGACGGATCTTCCGACAGCTGATCAGGAAGAAGATGGAGCCGGGAAAAAAGAGGATCACTCTCCGAGATTTCACTGTGCGTTGCCATGTGCAGTATTCGGCTGCTGCCCGCAATCTCTTTAAACCGCTGAGGTGTAGCCTCCGATTCAGTAATTGAATTCCGGCTTGAAAATCGGGTGAGATTTCCGGCAACGGAAACAACCTCGCCGGGTGCCTGCGGAAGGGGCATCAGCGTTCGGCCGGTTGCGCCGTTTTGAAAATCTGCCACACCAAAGCCGGTAAAATCATATTTAAATTCAGGACTGCTTCTCTGCTGATTTAGATCAGCCAGCCGGTTCAGTGTCCTCACATCCATCTCTTCAATAAGAAACGTGGTTGAACCGTAGCTATGCTTAGTCTCAGGCCTTTTTAGTGGTATAACATCCAGCGGCAGCTGATGAAGGTATCCATCCGGTATAAGAATGAGCGAAGAGTAGCTGTTAGCAAGCGAGGGCAATCGCAGAATCTGTCCAATTTTATAAAGTTCATTCAGGTCTGTACGGCCTGTAATCATCGACTCAATAGCATTCTCAAACGTACTGTTTAACTCATTGCTGCTCTCAATTTTCCTGATTTGAGTAGCATCGCGGGTAATTTCGCTGATGTAGTAGCTGTCATTGATAGCGGTTACGTGCAGGAGAATCTGATTTCTGGATAGAGCACGGCGCACACTCCATAGAGGAGATTCACTAAAGCTGTCGGGGATAGCGCGCTGACTCTGGAAAAGTTCTCTTTTCTGTGCCTGAAGCCGCTGCAGCTGGTTATTTAGCTGCAGGCGCTCACTCCCTGTCGCTGCGAAAAGCTTGCGTCTGAGTGTCTCCATCTCAGTTGAAATTTGCCGGTCGCGGCTCAGTTCCTCTTCCGTGAGCTGGGTGGATGTAATAAGAGGGTTTTGAAGGAGTGATGCATCATTGATCGTTTTTATTCGATCCAGAAGCTGAACGGCGTCGTTAGGCCGCCCCTGGTCTATCAGGTAGTCAGCATACGCCTCGAATAGCTGCATATACTCCCGTTCGATTGTCCAGTAGCCGGTCTCGTGATCGGCTGTATACCTTGCCCTCTCCAGGACCAGCTCTGAAGTCTCGGAGTAAAGCTCCTCCGCTTTTTTAAATTCGCCATTGTGATGGTGCAGTTTTGCCTGCAGCATTCTGGAAAGTGTAAGAACAGAAAAATCGACAACGGTAATGTCGTGTGAACGGAAATCTCTGAGGAGTTTTGCGGCTTCTTTGTAATTGCCCAACAAATAGTGCAATTCAGATGAAATAATAAGTTTTTCCAGATAAAGAGAGGTATTGTTTTGTGATAAGGCTAATTCAATAACTTCATTTTGTAACTGAAGACTCTCAAAATATTTCTCTTGTTTTTTAATTAAATCTCCCCTTTCACTTAACACTCGTATTTTATTTCTGCTGTTGGTTTCAGCATCGATTAATCTTTCTGCCTCGGAGAGATATAATTCAGCTTGACTCAGATCTCTGATAAAGTCAGATTCAAAAACAGACTTGCTTACAAAAATTGAAATTAAGTCATCTTCACTCCCCAATCTCTCCGAAAGTTGAAGTGCTTCGTTTATGTAATTACGAGCTAAATCAAAATTGTGGTTTTTACGATAAAATATGTGCAGGTTCCGGTAGATCTGGATTTGATGATCGTAATTGTCGTATGACTGTGAATGCTCAAGAGCCCGTAACTGAGTTTCTACATATCTTCCCGATTCACCGGTTTTGAAATACACAAGGCTGAGGTTGTTATAGAGCCGCGTCAGATTCTGATCGTTTAAGTTTTCAGACC
>CAZKIZ010000099.1:4876-6147 GCA_964552935.1 uncultured Rhodohalobacter sp.
AGGCTGAGGTTGTTATAGAGCCGCGTCAGATTCTGATCGTTTAAGTTTTCAGACCGCCGTAAGGTAGACTCAAACACTTCTCGCGCCTCCCGATATTTACCCAGCATGTACAGATATCCCCCGTGGCTGGAGTAGATGTTGTGAAGCCCGCTCTCATCTCCCAGATAGTCCGAGAGCGGTAGCGAAAATTCCCGCTGTACTTCAAGACTGCGGTCCAGGTATCCGAGAGTGTACATCACATAGTCGAGACCCCAAAAGAGATTTCGCTTTTCATACGAGATTGGAAACTGCTCAAGGTTTATAAGTTCATCGTAGATCTCCTCAATCTCACTAAACCGGTTGAGCGTGTAGAGAGCATTGAAGTAAGAGGCTAAATAGAGTTCTCTGTTTAAATTTTCTGCTCCTTTCTGGACAAGTAATCTGTCTTTCTGACTTATTACAAATTGGTAGAAATTGTTATCAGTTACTCTTACTAACCGGTTGTAGTTATCCAGAAGAAAAATGGTGAATTCATCTGGATCTGAATCAAAGAATTCATCGTCAAGACTTATTTCGTGAACAATTCTGTAGTTTAACTCTTTCAAATTAGTTGAATCGGAAAACGATGAGTAAAACTCTTCAAATTCAGCGGCCCGGGTATCAGCAGACCGTTCATTTAGCAGATATGCAAGGAGAAGCTGTTCATCCTCGAACTTTTTACTGAAATGTAGAATCGACCGGGAGGTTGTATTACTTTCAAGAATATTTTTTGTTTCCTGATTCGACAAGTCATTCAGAAAGTGTTGTTTGTCTGAATCAGACAGGCTGTTGTAAAGAATAGTTGCTCCCCAAACCATTTCTGGTCCTGGATCTGATCTATCCAGATGATTGGTATAAAACAAGGATTGGTCTGGCTGAGACATAGCCATACCGGGAAGAAGTAGAAGAAGAAAAAATTTTATTAGAAATTTACGCATTTATAATTATGCCTCTGTAAAAAACCGACTTGTAAACCAGGATAATGTGAAATCTTATTAAATGTTCCCAATTTGATTAGATATTATCGGTAAATCCAGATCACAATAAAGTACTTCAGTAAAATTAGTCCATTTGTCCGCCAGTTTGCGGTCTGTCGATGATTGGATCCATATCGTCACCAGCTCTGGAATCCCAGAAAGAACCGTCAATGGAAGTAGTTTCGATGGTATTTTTTTCCTGAACTTCAGGCATGTCGATGTTGGCGTCGGTAACGGTTGCACAGCCAGCGGCGAAGATGAGAGCGAAAGCGAATG
>CAZKIZ010000099.1:6247-10021 GCA_964552935.1 uncultured Rhodohalobacter sp.
GATCCGTCAATGGATGTGGTCTCGACGGTCGTTGTTTCCTGAACTTCAGGCATGTCGATATTGGCGTCGGTTACGGTTGCACAGCCGGCAGCGAAGATAAGAGCGAAAGCGAATGAGAGAATTTTTGGCGTAGATGATTTTAAAATTTTCATAATTATAAATATTTGATTTAAGAGTTAGTTAATTGAGCCGATAAAGTTTTGAGAATCCGTGGAACTCACTATACAGACGGGTAAAACATTCGGAGAATAATTTATTCATTTATGTTTCACTATATGTGCAGATACGAAGCCAGGGATGTAGCGTTTTTAATTCATACAGACGTACTGAAATATAAGTTTGAAATGTTAGCTAATTATGATGAAATCGGAATAAGCTATTTTCAAATTTAACTCTCAGCCGTATATGATTGGGTATAACATTTTAGATGATATTAAAATTATTTAATGTGTCACAGTAACAAGAGTATTTAGACGATGGTTTGTTACAAAATAATTTATATGTCTAATAAACGCAGGTGTCTAAAAGGGCTGGAATATTTTAATGCTTTTGAACGAATAATGGAAATAAAATATCTTTTTTATAGAATGATTTGTATGATAATCTAATTATCGTGACAGGAATTCAGTTATCCGTTATTTCTCGCTTATTTTTTCTAATTAATCATAAAATCCGTGCAACGAGTTGATTATTCAGATTTAGTAGAGGCTCTCCGCTACGGAGACGAGGAGACATCAAATCAACTTTTGAAAGAAGTGATGCCGCGGCTGGAAGATTATCTGCAGGTTGTGATGAATGCTTCTCCAATTGAGGCGAAAGAGTGTGCACACCAGGCGTTCCTGGAAGTCTTTGAAAGGATCCGTGACGATAAGATTCTTGAGAGCAAATATATATTTAGCTACCTCATAACCACGGCAAGGCACACATTCCTCCATTACAAGAAATCACAGCACCGTTTTGCTTTCGATCTGGATGAACAGAGACACCACGTGGAGCCTGCAGATCAGATAGATGCCTTAATAGATGAAGAGAGAAAGCAGATCCTTGAAGAGTGCCTCGATGAGCTTGATCCTGAAGACAAAGCACTTATCAGCTATATGCTTGCCAATCCGGACGCTACCACGCGTGAGATCAGTAAAAAATTCGGCCTTTCAGGGGCAAACGTCCGAACGAAGAAGTCCAGGCTCACCCACCGGCTTCATCACTGTTTCAAAAGAAAAATGTCGAGCTAAAACCGGACCTGAAATCCGATTCCTGAATGTGAAAGGGAAATTCCATCCAGCGAGTCGATCAGCTGGTTGCTCTCACTTCTGCTGACTGCATAGAGTATTACGTCGAACACAAAGAGGAATGCACCCTGCATAATTAACGACTGACCGTAACCAATGGAGCGGTCGCTCTCTTTGCGAATTCCACGCTCCCAAAGGTAGGCGCCAAACGCCGCATACCCGATATCAAGCCCGGCATTGAAAAGCAGAATATTTTGATAGGTCTGATATTCGCGAATGGTTTCTGACAGTGTAAATGAAGCCGGGTTCTCCCTTGATCCAAAATATCCAAAGCCTGCAATGGTCAGATTTACCGCGTTCCAGGCCACATTCATTTCATGGAAATATCGATCAGATCCCGAGGCTTGAGTCATGCCAATTCCACCCGCAAGAATATTGCCCGCGGCCCAGCTGCCGAGAATCGTCATTGCGCTCCTGTTATGCTGCAGCCGCTGATCATTAAATTCGGTCAGCTGATCGGTTGTCGGCTGACACAACGCCGTTTCCGCAGCTGTAAAAGAGATGAAAATGAGAATGGCCGTAAGGATGGATAGTTTCAAAATATTAGATTGATTTAATAATTCTATTTTTTCAGGGATATGACCTCGTTATTCGCAATGGCATATACTTTTTCAGCATCTTCTATTTTCAACGTAAATAGGCCGGTAAATTCTCCGAATGCAGGCAGAATTATCTGTTTGCCGGAAAGGTAAAAACAAGGCAGAGTCAATGCCTGTCTTCCTGCTCCTTTTAGCCGTATTCCAGGGTGTATGTGACCGCACAAGTTGTAATCGGTTTCGGGCGTACTATCTCTTGAAGGATGATGAGTAAACCGTAAACCGTTTTCAGTAAGCGTTTTATGCGTTGATATTTCTGCCTGTTCATAGAATGAAGAGTGTAAAATATCGTGATTTCCCGTAATCAGGTGGTACTGAGGCTTGCTGTGTGCCGACAGCCACTCCTCAAACTGAAGCCATTCACGGTTCACTTCGCTGTGAAAAAGATCGCCCAGGATAAAAACCCGGTCGGGTTTATAAGTGTCTACAAGATTCCCCATCCGTCTCAGATTGGTTTCATTGATTTGTTGAGGTGCTGCAATACCCGATTTTCTGAAATGGCCTGATTTTCCAAGATGAATGTCGGTCAAAATCAGCGTACGGGTGTCTACCCAGTAGATCGCCCGTTCAGGAAGCAGCTTGAAAATCTGATTGTTTACTGTGATTTCAACCATTGGCTGGTTTGGTTATTAGTGCGTGTGTTAAATGGTTACCGGTTATTGGGTACAACCTGTCAGGTTTATTGGGTTTTAACTTCTTTTCAAGGCTTTTATTCATCAAACCTGACAGGTTTAGGGTTGAAAGACACTATTATAGATCTGTGGCAGAGTGAAAATTGAGTATGTTCTATTTCAGATTTCCATCAATCCTTTTCGAGCTGAGCCTGCATCTTTCTCACGCGATCGATTAGTTTTTCTGAAGAGAGGCGCTCCCGAAGACGATCCACAAAAATAGGAAATGCAAAGGGCGAAAATCGATCAATCTCCTTAACGATTACATCCTGCCCCTGGATTCTCCGGAGAGCGACACGCAGGCGGGCTTCATCAAGCTGAGTGCTGAGTACTTCATCATACGCCTGCTGAATGAGGAGATGGCCCGGTTCGTACTCCATAAAGACATCGAAAAAGAGACCGGATGACATCTGAAGATGCTTCCCTTTTTTCTGATTCCCGGGAAAACCGCCAAATACGAGTCCGGCAATCTGGCTGATTCCCCTGAACCTGCGTTTTGCCAGTTCAGCGTCGTTAAGGCTGCCCATAATATCTTTGATAAGATTTTTCTCTGAAAACAGATCTTTCTCCAACGCCTTATGAACCGGGATATCCTGGTCGCTTAATAGCTCGAATCCATAATCGTTCATCGCAATTGAAAATGAGATTGGAGTGATTCGCGAGATTCTGTAGGCGATCAGGGCAGACATCCCTTCGTGAACATATCGCCCTTCAAAGGGAAAAAAGAAGCAGTGGCAGCCTTCTTTAGACCACGATTTTTCAATCAAAAACTGGTCCGGCCCCGGCACGATCGATCGGCTGTTCTGAATATCGAAAATGGGGCGAATGGTTTTCAGCTCTATAGAATCAGTGTCACCGGTGCGGCCTTCCTGGAGTTTTTTACGAAGCCTGTCGCTCATATTAGAAGAGAGAGACATCCGCCCGCCCATGTAGCTGGGCACTTTGCTGCTGGCTCCCTTTGCGCGGCGCACATAAACGGTCATGTCTTTGATTTTGACTAGCTCAAGATTTCTGCCTGCAAACCAGAAGGTATCTCCGGTGTTCAGCTGCGAGATAAACCACTCCTCTACCCGGCCAAGCGTGCTGCCTTTTAAATATCGTACGCGGAGCATGGAATCACTGGCAATGGTCCCGATACTCATTCTGTGGCGCCGCGCAATTTTACAGTCAAAAACCCGCCAGACACCATTCTCGTCAATCTCCACTTTATTGTATTCG
>CAZKIZ010000100.1:0-9989 GCA_964552935.1 uncultured Rhodohalobacter sp.
ATTTCCGGATGAGCCGGAAGTGAAAAAATACCCAAACCGCTGATCGGGATCAGACGAAGGCAGGCTGATTGAATTCGCGGTCGCAATCAGGTTGAGATCATCGCTGCTGATTTTGATAGATTTGTAATCCTTTACCCTCAGCCTGTTTTTTCCATCCGCATAAAAAACAGCCGGCTTTATCAAATTGATCTGCCTCTGGAGCTCACTGTCGGTCAGTTCCGGATTCATTGCAACAAAAGGAATCTTCAACAAGTAGCAGGCCGCAATAAGAAATGTAAGTTCATCACTGCTTTTGCTTAAGAGAGCCAGCGGACGGTCTTCAGATATGGAATACTCTTCCTCAATGCCTTTAATTTTTGAGCAAAATCCATAAAGATGCGAATAGTCATAGATTGTAGAATGCGACGCTAAAAAACTTTTTCCCGGGTCAGGGAGAGAGAATTTGGGATGTGTGTAGTCCTGTGGCGTCATGTCAAAACAAAGGTTCTAATAGTTCCGTGTTCAGTGACCCAAATGTAATAAATTCTTCCGGGATTCCATCCAGGTTGTAATGCCCTCCCGATTTGGGATTATCGGCAGTCAGATCATCTTTGAATAGCGTGCCTGTGTTTAAACCGTGAGCCGCTTTCGGGCTGCCGTACATGCCTGCTATTCGGGCTACAATTCTTCTTCCTACCGCCGATTCAAGTGCTGTTGTAAAGATCACGCTATTAACAAGATGATTTCGGCGGTCTATTGTTGCAAACAGGTTGATTAGATTTCCGAGAAACATCGGTTTGAGTATATAATAATCGGGTGGTGAACTCAGGTCGGCGAGTGAATCGAAACCAAACTGCAATATCGATTCATCCGCTGCGAGTGGTAAAACGGAGTTTTCTGCCATGCGGGAAAACTCTCCAGCATTGTGGAGCATTGTCGGTTCTTCGAGATACTCAATCGGAAGATGGCTGAACTGTTTTGTGAATCGCGTCACATCTTTCCCCGGCCAGGACCGGTTTGCATCGAGGCGAAATGATATGTCGCTGAATGTGGCCGAAAGTCCGGATAGTGCATCAGGCAGATAGCCGGGATCGGAAGGCACCTTGCACTTGAATACACGAAATCCCTCCTCATAAAGTGAAGTTACGCTTGATTTTAAGTCCTGTGGATCGGAATAACCAGCAACCGCATTTACCTTTAAAGATTTTTCTGCCGGCCGGTCCAGCAGATCAGAAACGGGTTTCTCATTTCTGTCAGCAAGAATCTGTAAACCAAGCATGCTAATGGCGCACTGAAGCGCTGGAAAATCGGAATAGCTGTCTGTAAAAAGAGCCAGAGTTTGCAGGTCAAATGGATCCGAAAAAAAGGAGAGTGTAGATTGTCTTTTGACGGTTAGAACCTTGATCGTATCTGAAAGCGATTCATTTGAAAAACCGGGAAGAGGAGCTGCTTCTGAAATAGAGTCTGTCTCTGAGTCGTGATATCGCAGAATGAGCCCCTGTCGGTGCCTAAACGTTCCTGCACCCGTTACAAAGGGCTGTTTGAATGAAAGCTGATATCTGTAGGCGTTAAACATAGAGGTCAATTATGAATGCAGCGGAAAACAGGATACCGAATAACATCATCAAAAGAGCTGTTTTACCGAGGGTATCATTTAGCAGACGTTTATCGCTATTGGTCCAGACGGTTTGGTTTAACCGGATTGCGGGCAGCAGTGATAGAAGCGGCAGATAGATCCAGTACGATACAGGCGTAAACAGGTGGAGGTAAAAAAGCGTGCCGTACGATAAAATCAGCATGGCGGTATACTCCAGTTTGAGCACTCGTTCTCCAAAGAGGACGCCGAGAGTCCGTTTATTTGCCACGCGGTCCTGTTCTACATCTCTCAGATTATTTACCACCAAAATATTCACGCACAGGGCGCCCACCGGGATGGAGGCCCAAAAAGAGACAGCAGACCATTCGAGGGCATTAACATAGTAGGTCCCGGTTACGGCCACAACGCCAAAGAATATAAAGACGAAAATATCTCCCAGTCCATTGTAGCCGAGAGGGTATGGCCCCCCGGTGTAGAGAACGCCAAAGAGCAGCGAAAGCAGCCCGATCGCGAGAATAATCCAGCCGCCAACCCAAACAAGGTAGAGTCCGGCCACAAAGGCGATCAGCATAGAGAGTATCGTTGCGTTACGCATCGCTTTTGGCGAGATTAACCCGGCAGCTGTTGCTCGTTCAAAACCGAGACGCTCATCGGTATCGGCTCCTTTTACAAAGTCGAAATAGTCGTTCGCAAAGTTGGTGCCTATTTGAATGGCAAAAGCGCAAAAGAGAGCCACAAAAGTTGTATCAGCTCTGAAAACTTCATGATTCCATGCAATGGACGCCCCGGTTAATACAGGCACCACAGCCGCCGCTAGAGTTTTGGGTCGTGATGCGCTCAGCCAGTGAGTAAAATTCTTAAATTCCAATAGTTTATGACGTGTTTTGAATACAGAGAATATCTCAATCGAAAGATAGGGATTAATGGTTCCCCCTAAAAAAATTCAGATAGAGCTCTTTTAGCTATGCCATAACTTAAATTAATTTTATGGGAAGCGCTTCTACAGTAAAAAATTAATATTAATGGTTTAAATAATTTTTTTAATAAATAATTTTAGTTCTATTGACTAAAAAAATTTTGTTAATATTCTTCAGGTCAATATCTTTCTTACTGTTTTGAAAATCAACAGACGAAAGGCTTAATCTTTCAGAGTCCGGTTACTATAAATCATTGGAGTAAAATCCTGTACCCGGTTTCAAAATTCTCAAAAATTTTTATCCAACCACTAAACACTTACGAACGCATGGCATACTCTAAACTCGAATATATTTGGCTTGATGGTTACGAACCCACTCAAAATCTCAGAAGTAAAACGAGAGTGGAGCACGATTTCAGCGGAAAACTTGAAGATGCACCGATGTGGGCTTTTGACGGAAGTTCAACACTGCAGGCTGAAGGAAGTTCATCAGACTGTCTGCTGAAGTCAGTTGCAATCTTCCCTGACCCAGACGTAAAGCATGGCTATCTTGTGATGACTGAGGTATTGACCGCAGATGGCAAACCTCATTCTACAAACAGCAGAGCCGCAATTGACGAAGACGACACAGATTTCTGGTTTGGCTTTGAACAAGAGTATTTTCTTGTTGATCCCCAAACAAACCTGCCCCTCGGCTTTCCTGCCGGAGGATATCCTGCACCACAAGGACTTTACTACTGCGGCGTGGGTGCGAAAAACGTATTTGGGCGTGAAATTATAGATGAGCATTTGGATATCTGTCTTGAAGCAGGCCTGAATGTTGAAGGAACCAATGGTGAAGTTGCAGCAGGCCAGTGGGAGTTCCAGATTTTTGCTAAAGGTGCTGCCCAGGCCGGCGACGAAATTTGGGTAGGACGTTTTCTGATTGAGCGTACTGCAGCTAAATACGGCGTTGCGGTTGATTACCATCCAAAACCACTGGGTGATACAGACTGGAACGGCTCCGGAATGCACGCAAACTTCTCAAACGGTTTCATGCGCGATACCGGCGGAGAGAAGAACATGAAGAAAATATGCGATGCGTTTGGAGAACATATCCAGGAGCACATCGCGGTTTATGGTGCCGACAATGACAAGCGTCTGACCGGAAAGCACGAAACACAATCGATTGATAAGTTCAGCTATGGTGTTTCAGATCGCGGAGCTTCTATCCGAATTCCGATTTCTACAATCGAAGCAGGATGGAAAGGCCGACTTGAAGACCGCAGACCAGCATCAAATGCGTGTCCTTACGAGGTAGCTTCAAGGATTATCAAAACAGTTAGAAAAGTTAAGCCGTAACTGATTTTACTTAACTTTACTTTTTTAAAGCCCTGTCTCTAAGGAGTCAGGGCTTTTTGTTTTTTTGTGAAAAATTCTTCGATTGAATGTTTTCAGCGCAAATTTTCGAGACTTACTTCGCCCCGGGTCCGAATTGTGAAGCACTAAAAATTGGGTTACTTTAGTATGCTTGAAACTATGTGATACAGAGTTACATACGTAATCGATATTTTGAAATCATCAACGTTGTTCAATGAATCAAATTGATTTTATAGGGATTGTCAGGGAAGCCGTTAAGCACTACGATGATTCGAAGCGAATTGTAAGAATTGACGATATCAGCGCGAAGGTATCCACCAATCATGTTTACAGAATTAAGTTTTCGGATCACAATATCATCATCGCGAAACTCTCTTATTTTGGGAAATTTGAGCATTTTGTTGAAGACCACAGCATTATCAATTCCCTTTCAAATAACTTGCCCGCTCCGTTTGAAAATGTGCTGGCGAGATCTCTGATTAAAGGAAATTCGCTTTTTGTGCATCGCCACACGGACCGCCTGATTGATGCCTGGATTGTTTTTTACAGGCCGATGAGGGTTCGAAAAAAGCCTCCGAAACGGCTGAATGAAGATCAAATCAAGAAACTCGCAAAAACCTTTGCCCAGTTTCACCAGGCGTGTTTCAGCGTTAAAAACACACTGCCGCCGTCATCTAAAACGATGCAGATAGATATCGAGCATCTACTCAGGATTTTGCAGACCAGTCTGGGGCAGCACGATCACAGGATGCATCTTGATCTGATTCGTGAACAGTGCCACAAATTTCTCGACAACACGGCAAAACTGGAGACTGAAACCTTTGAAACCATCCCGGTATTTGTTGACTGGAACATCGGTAACTTTTCTGTAACCAGTAATATGGTGCTCCACTCCAGGTGGGATTACGACTGGTTTCGGGTCAGCTCCAGAATGATGGATTTCTACTTCTTTAGCAGAATCGTATCAAGTGTGGGCGATAAAACCATATTCAGCTACGATATTGACAGGTTCATGGAGGAGCGCTTCGTTATTTTCCTAAAAGCGTACCACGAAGAGTATCCTCTTACGGAAAAAGAGATACGCTATCTGCCAGAAACCTACCGTTTCTTTCTGCTGAACTATGTGGTTAAATATGGGCGTTACTTTTTTCATGAAGTATTTTCCAACCGGCTTCAGCAAGAGGCGTACAATCACCACCTTCCCACTATAGAAGAAAAATTTGACGCCGACTACCTGCTAAAAGAATTATTTTGATTAATAGAGTAACTATGGAAAAAGTATCGTTCAGAACCATTGCTAAAGATTACAAGGCGATTTTTGTTGACTCCTACGGGGTTTTGAAAAACCACCAGGGGCTCATCAACGGCGTTCAATCCACTATCGACCATTTGCGCGATGAAGGGAAAATATTCAGAGTTCTGACGAATGACGCCTCCCGAAGCCAGGAAGGGCAGGTGGAGATGTTTGAAAAAATTGGCTTACTAAATCTGAAAAATGAGGAGGTGATTACTTCAGGTATGCTGGCCAGGCACTTTTTGGAGCTGAAAGTGAAGTCAGGAAAAATCGCTTATCTCGGCACGCCTGAGTCGGCCCGGTACTTTCTTCAGTTTGGGCTGGAACCGGTAGCCGTTAAGGATATTAACCTGGATGATATAGACGATATTCTCGCATTTGTATTCCTCGATGATGAGGGATTCGACTGGCATGCCGGTATCAATAAAACCATCAATTTTCTCAGGCGTAAAAACCTGCCGGTTATTGTGGCCAACTCTGACAAATATTACCCTATTTCAAACAACGATGTAGCGGTGGCGATTGGCGGAATATCAAGGCTGATAGAGTCTGTGTTGAACCAAAAATTCATCCGGTTTGGTAAGCCCGATTCTCAAATGTTTATGTACGCCTACGATGATATCAACAAAAGGGGCAACTACTCAAAAGGAGATATTTTGATGGTGGGAGATACCCTTCATACGGACATACTCGGTGGCAATAAATTTGGCCTGAAAACCCTGCTCGTACTCTCCGGAAATACGCGTCCCGAAAGTGTGGAGATGAAAATAAATTCGAGCGGAATTATTCCCGATTTTATCTCCGATTCTATTCTTACTTGATGCCCAGATTTTAGATTATAGATTAAAGATGTTAGTTAAACTCAAAACTAATAACCGCTAACCAATAACCGAAACAAATATACCTATCCTCTAATCAACAAATCACCTAAATTACAGCGACAACCACGGAAATTTCTTAAAATCTGGTTTTCGTTTTTCGAGGAAGGCATTTCGGCCCTCTTCCGCCTCGTCGGTCATGTAGGCAAGGCGGGTTGCTTCGCCCGCAAAAACCTGCTGTCCCACCATTCCATCGTCAATCAGGTTAAAGGCAAACTTGATCATCCGGATCGCGGTTGGGCTCTTCTCAAGAATCTCCTGCGCCCACTGGTAGGCGGTATCCTCAAGCTCATCGTGCGGAACCACTTCGTTCACCATCCCCATGTCGTACGCCTCCTGTGCCGAGTAGCTGCGGCCCAGGAAAAATATTTCACGCGCCCGTTTTTGGCCAATCTGGCGAGCCAGCAGCGCAGATCCAAAGCCGCCGTCGAAGCTGGCAACGTCTGCGTCGGTCTGTTTAAAGATGGCGTGCTCTTTGCTGGCAAGGGTCAGATCACAAACCACGTGCAGGCTGTGTCCGCCGCCGACGGCCCAGCCCGGAACCACGCAAATAACGACTTTGCTCATGAAGCGGATCAGGCGCTGGATATCGAGCACATTGAGACGCTGCACGCCGTCTCCGCCCTCATAGCCACGCTTACCGCGCACCTTCTGATCGCCGCCGGAGCAGAACGACCAGACTCCGTCATCGGCCGGGCCTTCGCCCGAGAGCAGAATCACGCCTATTGACGTGTCTTCCCGTGAATCGATCAGCGCCTCCTCCAGCTCGAAAAGTGTTTGCGGGCGAAAGGCGTTTCGGATATTTGGTCGGTTTATTGCAATGCGCGCAACGCCGCCCGACTTTTTATAGGTGATATCTTCGTACTCTTTTACGGTTTTCCAGTCAGCCATGATCTTCTAAAAATTGAGTTATAAATTTGGCGGTTGCTTCCGGCTGGTCGGCGTGAACGCGATGACCGGCACTGTCTATACTTTCAAAAATTGCACCAGGACAAAGTTGGGCCATTTCGCCCATCTTATCAACATATTTTTGATCTGCTGATCCGGCAATCATTCCCAGCGGCAAATTCAGAGTTTTGAGTTTGTCACATACCGGAGGCATGGCACCCGCCCCAAAACCAACCAGCGAAGCGGCCATAAGTTCCGGTTTTTGACTGCTTAAAATCGGTCTGTAACTGAAATCTGAAGCACCACCGGGTGATTCAAAAAGAGGCAGGGCGGCCCATTGTTCTAAGAACCGTTCAAAGTCCTCCTCTATTTTCTTCGCTCGTTTCCGGTCTGTTTCTGCTCTTTTCTTTCGCTCAGCCGGATCCTCAATTCCGCAGTGGGTGCTTTCCAGAAGGAGTCCGGATAAACGGGATGAGTTCCGCACAGCCACCTGCTGCGCAAGACGCCCGCCCATACTGTATCCATAGAGGAACAGATTTGGCAGCTGAAGGCGATTGAGCAGGGAGATGATATCACACACCTGCTTTTGCGCTGTAAAGCGTTCAGGGTCTTTCTCAGCAAGAGTAGAGCCGTGACCAAGCAGATCGATGGTGACCGGGTTGCAGCTCTGAAGCAGACGCAGTGCCAGAGGTTCGAAAGCTTTTGACGATCCCATGAAGCCGTGAAAGAACATAAGGTAGGGGAGCGGCCGCTTATTCTGATGAATCTTTAGATGATAGTACGCGCCGTTGCAGAATAGCTTCATTTACCCGTTCCAGAGCTTATTCCGCATCGCCATTCCGGCATCAGAATCTGTTACACACTCCAGAAGCAGCGGAGAGCCGGGGTGAACTTCCTCAACGGAAAATCGGCTCAATTCATCTCTGCTTTTGATAGCTTGATAATCGATTTTGTGCGCCATAGCTAAATGCTCAATACTGGTCTGCTGCGGAGTTTCAAAGTACTGCTCGTAAGTCTCTTTTTGTTGATATACCGGTAGCATCCGAAATATATTTCCGCCACTGTTATTGATCACAACAATCAAGAAAGGTGAAGCTATATTTTTGATGGATAGCAGCGCGTTGGAGTCGTGTAAAAAAGCGAGATCGCCGACCACCGCACACGTAGGTGAACCGGTTGAAATTGCGGCGCCAATTGCTGTTGAAAGAATTCCGTCTATTCCCGCAGCTCCCCGGTTTACGATAACATTCTGGCCGGGCGTTCCAAAAAGAGCGGCATCGCGCGGAGGCAGCGAATTTGATAGCATGATTTGCCACTCTTCCCCTAACGAGGATGAGAGATGGTTGAACACATGACCGTCGCAAAGGCTCTCTTCGTTTTTCAAAATCATGTTTAATGACGCTTCAGATCTTGAATCTGCCTCATTCCACTGTCGGTAATTTTCCGCCTTTCGTCCCTTGATATTATCTATGTTCAGCAGATCTTTTTGCTGCAATTGAACAGTGTGATTGACGCTCATTTCGGTATCCTGCCATGAATTCCTTGAGCTAAAATGAATGGTACTCACATCTTGCCACTCTTTCAGGGTGGTTAGCAGCGATTTTGTAAACGGCTGATCTCCAAATCGTAAAATCAAATCCGGGCGGAGAGAAGCACGGGTGTCAGGATTTCGTAAAAACTGTTCGTACCGGTGAACTCGCAGCGGATGTTTACTGAAGCGTGATCCCGGTTCTGCAATCACAGGAGCGACAATTTTTTCTGCAATCTGCAACGCAGCATTATCATTGGAATGATGCCTGTTAGAAGGACCGGCAATGACAAGCGGTTTGGCTGAGCCGTTAATCAGGTCTGTAATCTCATTGGACAGAGATAGGGTTGCCGCAGCTGACGGCTCCTCATCCATTGACATCTGGACCTGCTTTTGGTTCAGGTTTTGAACGGTTTCAAGCTGGTCGGTGGTTGGCTCCAGCGGTTTTCGAAACGGGAGATTGAGATGCGCTGCTCCGCCTTTTTGTATCGACTCTTCAACCGACTGCCTGGCCGCAAACTGAACTCTTTTACGATCTCTGGCCCCAGTGCCAACTTCACCTATTTCATGAAAAAAGACGGCATGATCGCCGTAAAGCTTAATCTGGTCAATAGTCTGTGAGCTGCCAATGCCGCGCAGGTGAGGAGGGCGGTCTGCCGTTAGCACTACCATCGGCACGCCCGACTGTTTAGCCTCCACAATAGCCGGAAAGTAGTTGGCGGCTGCGGTGCCCGAGGTGCAGACAAGAATTGCGGGCACACCGGACTCTTTTCCAATACCCAGCGCAATAAAAGCGGCGGACCGTTCATCCAGTACAACCTGCTTTTTGAACCCTTCATGATAGGCAAGCGCAAGCGTAAGGGGCGTGGAACGGCTGCCGGGTGAAATCACCGCGTGGCGAAGGCCTTGTGAGTAGAGAGATTGAACCAGGATGGCGGCCGTTTCGAAGGGTGAAAGCATGCGATATTTATAGCTCGTTCAGCGCCGTTGTCATCGGTTGAAATTTCATCAGTGTCTCTTCCCATTCGCTCTCCGGGTCAGAGTTTTCAACGATACCGCACCCCGCAAACAGGTAGGCTCTGTTTTTATGCAGAAGTGCACTTCGGATAGCCACGGCAAATTCACCACACCCGTTCAGGTTATACCAGCCTACAGGGGCTGAGTACCACCCGCGTTCAATCTGTTCAATCTCCTGGATAAAGGGCGTAGCGCGCTCTTTTGGAAATCCACCCACGGCGGGTGTAGGGTGCAGCTGTTTAACCAGATCGTGAATTTGAAAACCACTTTTAATTTCTGCCGAGATGGGAGTAAAAAGGTGCTGCACATTATTTAATTTCTTGATTTGCGGCTGGTTCGGGTGCTCCACACGATAGCTGTAAGGAGCCAGCGTACTGTCGATAGAGCGGACCACGAACTGATGCTCTTCCAGGTCTTTTTCACTCTCCATCAGGGATCGTGCGAGGAGCGCATCCTCAGACGCACTTTTACCTCTGGATGCACTTCCGGCCAGCCCTTCAGTTTTAAAAATTCCGTTTTCGAAGGAGGCCAGT